>JAHCIT010000003.1:300000-376523 GCA_026129095.1 Deltaproteobacteria bacterium | reverse complement strand
GCCAGGTTCCATAACGTCGTCCGGACTAAGCTTACCAACTGTTCGTATTATCTCTTTCTCAAGATCATCTATATTCGTGATCTCTTCCAGCTTCATCGTGTTATGACCGGCAGCTTGAATTGAGCCGATAATTTTCCCCCGGCCATCTTCGAATAGATCTTTTGATCTATCTATTGTCCCTGCTCGACGTTTTGCCGCATCATCTACACGTTCAGATTCGTGTTGAAGCGATTTCACTAACTGGTCGAATTCTTCCCATAATTTTTTAGAGCCCATCACTTCACCTCATACACCTTCAGTACTTCGTCGCCGTAGTGGTTGATCACCTTGATAGCGATCTTCTTCGTCTTGGGGGGATCGAAGGGCCGGCTCCTGGTTGAATAGAGCGCCGACCAGGCGGCTTCGTCGATCTCCGCCCGCATGGCGCGTTTGAGCTTGTCGTAGGGCTCCTGTGCCCCCGTGAAGTAGGCGTGCCGGACGAAGAAGCTCTCGCCATTGTAGTTGGTGTCGATAAACCAGCAGGCGATGTCGTCGGTCGAGCTGTTGCGGATCTGGCCTGTGGTCGGGTCGTAGACATCTACACCCTTGATCTCGACCGTGACGCGGCCGTCCTTGCCGGTCACGATCTTCACGTCCGGTTCGCCGAACACCATGAACAGGTTGCCGGTGCCCGTCTTCTTAAGCAGCTCTTCGCCCATGAGCAGATCGGGGTTCATACGGGCGAGCAGAATCTGGAGCTTGCCGTAGGGTTTGTGAGGCTCTTCGCCCGTCTGCGCCTCGAAGGCAAAGCCGCAAACGACCAGCAGGTCGAACCCGATTCCCTTGACGGCCTCAAGAGCCGCGTCCTTGATCAGTTCGCGATTTACGGTTCCGTACTGGGGCCCGACCGCCACCGCCACGCGGCGGGATTTGCCGTCCTTGTCGGTGTATTCGCCGGCACCCTGGATCCAGACGCCCGCGTGGGGCTCCAGCCGGTCGAACTTGAGCCGTTCCTCTTTCACGGTGTTCTGGACGCCGGCCTTCTTCAGGTTCTCCAGGATCATCACATGGAACTGGCCACCCATGTCGGACTTCTGGCCGTCGGTGACAGAGCGGGGCTGTTCCTCGTCGGTCGCCAGCACGCGGTGGGGCGAGAGGCTCTCGACCGTGAACGGGCCAGTCACGCGAACCCGCTTCTTGTCCTCTTCGGGCTGGTCGTAGAGCAGTTCCACGTCGGCGCGACGGGCAATGGAGGCGTCGATCTCCTGCTGTCGTTCCCGGCGCATCCGCCAGAACTCCTCGTGGAGCTTTTTCGCCTCGGACGGCCATGCTCCTTCGGCCTCTCGCGGGACTTCCCACTCTTCCCATTTCTTCTTGATGACAGTCCCGAGGGTTTTCCGCACCGGGTCGATCTTGACGGCCCATTTGTCCCAGATCGGGTCGATCTCTTCATTGTTCGCAATCGCCTTCAGCGTAACGTGCGGAACGCGCTTGTAGACAAACCCCTTGCGGATATCGTTCTCGGTCTTGTAGTCGGGCGGAACTTTGCCGGTGGCTTCAGCTTCCTTCTGGATGCCGTCTTTGGAGTCGGCCAAAAAGTAGTACGGGAACTTGGCGGCCATTAGGCGCGTTCGAGCGAGCGCCAGCGCCACCCGGCTCGTATCCATCGTGATCCACCGGCGGCCCCACTGTTCAGCGACATAGGCGGTGGTGCCACTACCGCAAGTTGGATCAACAACGAGATCACCCGGATCGGTGCTCATCAATAAACACCGTTCAATAACCTTTGCGGACGTTTCCACAACGTACTGTTTGTCGGACGCGAAACCGGCCACCACGGTATCTTGCCAAATATCACTCACAGGAAAAGCACGAAAATCATCAAAATACCGAACGTAATATAAACTCGTGTCCGTCGCTTCTAGACGTTCGGCCCTTAAGAGATTGCTCATCCCGCTTTCATTAGTTTTCCACCGGGCCTTTATGCTGGGTCGATATTCTTCCCCGTTAAGTTGGACTGGAAACCACGACGCAGCCCCCTCCCCCTTTTCGCGTCCCATACTTTGGCTCGTTAGATTGTCGAGGCGGTAGACTCGGGCGTGTGCGGGCAGGTCCACGCGACCAGATTTTTCGTCACTTTTGAACGTTCTACGGCTACCGTCTTGTGCAACAATTCGGTTATATGCCGACCCACCCAGTCCACCGACTTCCTTGACGTGGTAGAGGTTCCGGAACTTAAGACGCTCAGAGTTCTTCGCGTAAAAAAGAATGAAATCGATCGTTCCGGGCAAGTAGTCTTTGGTTGACCCGCTCGTCTTAACAAACGGAACCGTCGCGACATGGTTTTCGCTCCCGAATACTTCATCCAACAAACAACGAACGATATGAAGATTGGCATCACCGATTTGCACAAAGATCGTACCCGATTCGTTCAGTAACTCGTGCCCGACCACAAAGCGGTCGCGCAAATAAGAAAGGTACGAATGAATGCCGAGTTCCCAGGTATCCCGGAATGCGCGAATCTGTTCCGGTTGGCGGGTGACATCCTCACTTTTGCCATCATTTAGATCCCGCTTGCGCGTTGAAACTTGCCAGTTTGAACCGAACTTGATGCCGTACGGCGGGTCCATGAAGATCGTCTGGACCTTGCCCTTGAGCCCTTCCTTTTCGGCCAGCGATGTCATCACGAGTAGTGAATCGCCCAGGATCATGCGGTTCGTCCAGTTCTGCTCGTGCTGGTAGAACTCGATCAGGTCTTCAAAGGCGATCCCGTTGAAGTCGCTGAACAGAGACGCCTGCGCCGGCCCGCCCGTTCTGGCGGAACTGCGGAAATCCTCGATCAGCGCCTGCGGATGGATCTTCTCCTGTATGTAAACCGGCACCACCGGCACTTCGAGGTCCTTGGCGTCCTGCTCGTCCTTCCCCTTCCAGACCAACTGCGGATCCAGCGACGGATCGCGCGGGTAGAGCATGGACTTCGGAGCCTTCTCGTCGTCCTTGATGAAATCCTTCAGCTCCTCCGTCGGGATGTTCGCCCGCTTGTCCTTGTGACGTACGGACTCGATCGGTAGAGACGGAGAGGATGAGGATATTGGGGTCTTCTTGGGAGGCATTAACTGTGTGATCCTTAAATTTGAGCGCGTAGGAAACTACTGGCCGAGTAATTCTAAGATTGTTTCAAAGCGGTTCCGAGCTCCCTGAAGCAGGTGTTCATAGGAAACTAGATGGTTCCCAGCCTTCGCTTGTTTTTCCTTCACGGCAAGAACAGCGGGATCGTATTGCCGACCAATCACGTAGGTCTCAAAGATTATGCCAGGTCTGTGGGCCGCAATAATCCCTTCGTACGTCATGGCTTGGGTAATATGTTCTGGTCTGATCTTTTCCTTGGGGCGTTTGAATTCAAGAACAACGGCTTGTCGCCCTTCATCTCTTGAACGACATACGATATCCGGGCGAATATCTGCGTAGTCCTTATAATTTTCGTCAACTTTTTTATCCAAAACAGTTTTTAGTGGTTTGTCAGAACTCCAAAGCTCCAAACCCTGCCGAACTAGCCAAAGGTTATTCTCAACGAGTTTATGCAAATCTATTTCTTCCGCCGTGTCGTCGGAGATCAAATCTTCAAGCCGCTTTATGATGCTGATCTGATCCTTGACATGCTCAACAACCCCATTGACCTGCTGTAAGCCCCACTCTCTTATCATCTCCGACAATATTGCGACATCTTTCGTGTCGGCCTTCACGATAGCACTTATCAACTCACGCAAGACGTTCGACTCGTAATATTTCAATATCCAATCGATCAGCTCTGAGGCTTGGTCTTGGTCAACGCTTTTGAGTTTAGAAAATACTGTTCGAGCAACACGCTCTGCGGTTGATTTAACATGGGCCGGAAGTTTGTTCAGTCTCGCTTCATATTCAGGATTTTTTAAAACAACTGATTCACGCTTTTTTTCTTCGGCGTCTTCGATCGCTCTGAATATTCTTATTAAAAACTCCCGAACCCACTCCTCAAACTTCTGGACGACCGGAGAATCCTCCAAGAACCCATCTCGACTAGTATTGATGACATCATGTGCGCGATTTTCTCCATCCTCGGGATCAAGAAAATCAGCGTTGATTTCACCGTAAATCCGGTTCGTGGAAAAGAACCAATGTTTCGTCGTGTCAATGCCGAAAAGATTTGGCTCCTTAACCAAACGACCCCGCACCCGGACGGCCATACCAAAATTCGGTAGTCGGTTCCCTGCGATTACATAGAAACCATGTACTCTCCCGACGCTCGGAATTTCTTGGTCAAATGGTGTTCGCGTCCCTTCAAGAGCGTCAGCTGTACATTCCTTTTCGTTCACGTAGACACGAAAATCCGGGGTATTCGGCAAAACACGAAATAGGTGTCGGCGAATAGTAGCTTCATCGGGGACGGAGAGTTGAGAATTGGGATTATGAAGTTCGACAGATGTGCCATCCGCTGCATCCGTAGGCGCTGTCTCGATTACGACTTTCTGATCTGCAAGGGTTTTAAGATCGTCGAAATGATGCCGATCGAGAGTGACTGTGGACTTCATGCCTGTGCGAACTGATATCAATCGGAGTTGAGATGACACACCAAAGCCCGCGAGCTTACCGATCCCCTTACTCCCAATAACTAATCTAGGCCTACCTGATTTGGTGCCTGATGTTCGTTGCCCCAACGTGCGCCGATCCCGCCCGATAAAAAGATAGGACTTTTCGATCTGATCGGCGGTCATTCCTTCGCCATTATCAGTGACCTTAATGACCGAACCTCCCTCCAACTGTACTGGAACGTGTATTCGCACTTCGGTGGCGTCGGCGTCATATGAATTGGCTGCCAATTCAGCCAAGCATTTTTTGAGACTCTCGTATGCTGCGAGGCCGAGATGGTCAAATATCCTCGGCGATACTTGGATAGTGGTTTCTTTGGTGCTCATCGTAATCTCTTACGCGGCGACTCCAGCGCCTTGGTACCGTTGCAGGAATTCTCTGATTTCGGTCTTCGCATTCCAAGGATCCCTGATTTCAATGAACCCCCAACGCCCAAACCCGTCGTGATTGTTGACCGCGGGTATCCAGAGGTCGCGGGCGGTGGCGACCTTCTGCTCCTTGTCCTTCTTGTTCTGGCCGGTGACCTCGACAATCAGGTTGAGCGGCTCTATGCCGGCCTCGTCACGGATACGGACGATGAAGTCCGGAACGTAGTTCTTCTCCTGACCGTTTATCAGGTAGGGTATCGTGAAGTTGAGCCCCTGGTTCTTCACGTAGGAGACCACCTCGTCCATCGTCTCCAGTGACTGGGCCATCTTCTGCTCCCAGCCGCTGTCGGCCGACACATGCGAGACGTGGCACTTGGCGGGATCGGTCGTCCAGACCTCTTTGGACGTATCGAAATCGACGATTGCCGTGCTGCCCACCGTGTCGAAAGGCTTCAGGCGCGGAACGATCCGCTTTTCTCCGTCAGCCGACCGGACGATTGCCCCGTAGATCTTGTCCGAGGCTTCGTGCGCAAGCTGGATCAGCAGGAGCAGTTGCGGAAAGGTGTCGTCCTTGAGCTGGAGACACTGCTCCATCCACTGCCGCGCGATCCGGAGCACCTGCGGGAAGAGCCACGCCTGGACGGACGAGTCGAACCGGTGCTCGGCCGGGCGGTCCTTCTGGATCTCGCCGTCCTGCCGGAAATATTTCTCAAGCACCAGCTTGGCCAGCAGGAAGGCGACCTCCTGTTCGCGGCGGGACTTCAGATCTTCCTGCGTGTGAACGCTTCCCTCGCCGACGATGGGCTGTACTTCCGTGAACGACGGCACATCCTGCGTCGAGACGGACATTCGGGCCTTTTCGTCGAATCGGGCCGTGAGTTTTTCTCCGGGCAGGTCGTACCGGTAGCCTTCAAGACGGGGGAACGTGATCTCGCATTGCTCACGCCGGTCCTCGATGGCGTGAACCCGCGTGCGCTTCAGCATCAGGGAGAGTGCCGGTTTCGCCACCGTCGGGATGAACGAGAACGGGACGCCGTAGACTTCGGCGTATTCAGGCTCGAACTTGCCTTCGGTGTTCTCCGCATAGCTCATCCGGCGGAGTCCGCGGCCCACCACCTGCTCGCACAGAAGCTGTGTGCTGAACGCCCGCACGCCCAGGATATGGGTGACGGTGTTGGTGTCCCAGCCTTCCGTGAGCATGGATACCGACACCACGCACCGGACTTTCTCGCCCAGTTTGCCAGGCTTGCCGACCGTGTTCATCACCTCGCGGAGGATGTCGCCGTCGGTCACATCTTCGGCGTTCTGGTGATGCCGTCTCGCGTACTCGTGCTTGAAATCCTCGATCTCACGGGCCGCTAGCTTCTTGAAATCGTCCTTCAGCGGTTCGCCCGATTCGAGCTGGCTGCTGTCCACGAGAATCGTGTTCTGATGACCGCCCGGCTGGCCGTCTTTCGTATTACTGAATAGCGGTAGTGCGCCGTCTGCCCAGATCGGCGAGCCAGCGGGAGTCGTTTTTCCGGTGTCCCAGCCAGAGATGTAGTCGTAGACCAGTTTTGAAATGGCCGTATTCGCACAGACGACGATAAATACAGGCGGCGTGCGCCCCGCAAGCTGCGCCTGTTTATCCTGCTCCCACGTCTCGTAATACTTCTTATAGTGGTCGTAGAGGCTCCGGATCGCACCCTCCAGTCCCATGGGCAGCTCGGGCGCGCCTTTCCGTTCGGTTTCGGCACGGCCTTTCTTCGGGAGCAGCTGGTTTTCCCGGATGTGGAGCCAGAGGTCGCGATAGGTGGGCTGTTCGCCGACCATGGAATCGTCGGCGACCGGCACACGAGGGATCTTCACAATCCCGCTCTCGATGGCGTCGATGAGCGAAAAATCAGACACTACCCACGGGAACAGCGTGCCTTCCGGATAACCGGATCCGCGCAGGAAAAACGGGGTCGCCGACAGGTCGTAGACAGCCCGAACGCCCAACTTCTGTTTCACCGCCTCCAGGCCGCTGATCCAGATACGGGCCGCTTCGGCCCGTTCTTCGGCATCCCTGCGGTCTTCGCCAGACAGGGCCTCTTCGGCGACCGCGACATTCTCCCGGTAACAGTGGTGTGCCTCGTCATTGATGACGATGAGATTCTTCTTGTTCCCCAGCTCCCTGCAAACGCGGCGAACCATCTGGGCAGGCGTCTCAGTAAACGCTTCTGACTTGAGGATTGCCTTGCCCAGTTTCGAGACATCGCCGATCTCGCGCCGTTTAAAGGTGTGATAGTTGGTAATGACGATTTTGGCTTTCTGGAGCTGAGCCCGGTCTTCCGGCTGGCAGATATCCCGTTCACGGTAGTAGTTGTCCGGTTCACTGGGCAGCAGCACCCGAAGCCGATCCCGGATCGTGATACCCGGCGCGACAAGCAGGAAGGCGTCGGAGAACCGTGCATCCTGGGAATTGGTGATCTTGTTCAACGCCTGCCAGGCAATGAGCATCGCCATGACGACCGTTTTGCCGCTGCCAGTCGCCATCTTGAACGCGATCCGGAAGAGGAGCGGGTTAGCCTCTTCGCTTGCGTGCCGAAGCTCGTTCTCGATCCAGGGATCGTACTTGCTGGCGACTTCGGTGATGTAGATGGCGGTTTCAAGCGCTTCGATCTGGCAGAAGAAGAGCCGCTTGGAGCGCTCGGGATCGTTCCAGTATTCGAGCAGCCGGGCCGTGGTCCGGGTTACGCCGATGTATCCGCCCTGGCGCCATTTGTAGATCTGCGGGCGAATCCGGTTGACGAGCTTGTTCTCCTCTATCCGGTCGGCAGTCCACTGGGTATCGAGCGAGAGCTGTTTCTTGCCCCTCTTGGGCTGGGGGATCGGAACAAAATAGGTACTGTTCCGGCGGCCGTCGACGATCTCGTTCGTGATACCTTCGTCGGTAAAACGGAAATGCCGGTCGGGCTCCTTGAACGGGGAGTTCAGGATAGGATTTTCAATAACAGCCTGTTTCACGGACCCTGCGCTCCCCCTTTGCATTAAATAGCTGCGCTCTGGTTTGGCACCAATTCTTTAGTGAACTTGGGCGAGTATCAACTGGTTTCCGCAACGACTTTTTGGCTACGAAAATACCCAAAAGGCCATGGTAAGCCACGGTCGTGACAGAATATGTCACTCGGTGGCCGGTATCCGCTTTTATTCGGGCTGGGGAAGTCCCACATGAGATATTACGCCCCGTGATTTTCCCGGAAACTGACCCGTGCCGATTGATGTCGCCGCCAGAGCCGAACCGCAGCCGACATTCCCCGTTGCCAGCGACGACTTTTGCCACGTCCAGTTACGAAACCAAAGGCTACTGAGTACTGGACCTTGGCCGAAATCCAAACCAGACCATCGTCGTGCCGCAGTTTATCGGCTCCAAAGCAGGGGTAATTTTCAGGCCACACTACCCACCAACCGGGATTTTCGCCGCGCCTTGCTTCACTGCCAACCCGTTGATATCCAGAGCCTTTTGCCGACGAACAGATTCAAGCGTCCAAGGTGGTCCATGAAAAACGCCCTTTGCGCTCCAACCTGACCCTCACGGAGCGATCACCCGGCACTCACCCAAGCCCCCACCATGTAACTATTCATTTCTCTTTGGAAAAAGAAGAATAGTTAGGGGTTGGTGGGGGCTTTTTGACTCTTCCACTGGCAGGACCCGGTAGTTCTAACGGTGCAGAAAGCCCTCGGACACAACGGTATCCTTTTCAGGGACACTGTTGTGAAAAGGGTTGCGAGGTTGCGTTTGAGCTAACCGGTGGAAATGACGAATCAGGCTGCGTTGTCAGCGGTCACCAGAAACTCCCTGATAAGCGCATCGGTTTCGTTGAGTTCGGCGGCATGGTCAAGGCAGAAGGTTCCAAGGTCGTCACCCGCTGCCCGCCAATCACCGTCTTTGTTGCCTTCGGCAATCATGTCGAACGGGAACACCAGGGAATATCCGACGGCTCCGTTCCTCACAAACAGGTTAGGACGCAGTTCACAGGAAATCCGGCCCAGGGCCTTTGGACTGGCGCTTTCCACGATTGTTTTCCTCCGATTTCGGTTACGCTGGACTCATGCCCGCTGGAAAGGACATATCAGCGATGGCCGCCGGTTCCCGGTTCAGTCCGGAGTTCCTGTTCTGGGCGGCATCTGTTGGCGTCGTGTTCGTGACTGGATATCTCGGCATTCCCCGGATACTCGGCGAACGGGACGGTTACGATCTGTCGATTGGCGTCGAATCGTTTATTCCCTATGCGGGATGGGCGGCGATTCCCTACACGCTGGGATATGTGATCATTCTCGGTCCCGCAATTCCGTTCCATGAGATGCACTTCGTCCGCCGGGGGGCTGCCGCCTATCTTCTGGCGATGGCTATCTGTTTCTCGCTGTTTTATCTGGTGCCCGTGCGGTGCATTCCGCCACCCGCCACGGGTCCGATTGACGGTTTCCTGCTCCCGAGACTTCCGTGGCTGGACGACCGGGGCTGGAACGCCTTCCCGTCGCTGCATGTCGCCATGGCGACGCTGGCCTGCCTTTCGCTGCTGAAAGTGTCGCACTGGGTGTCACTCGCCGCGTTGCTGATCTGGACGCTAGTGTTCGCCAGCACGCTGCTGCTCAAGCGGCATTTCCTGGTCGACGGGCTGGCCGGTGCGGGACTCGCCCTGACCATTCACTTCCGGGTCGTCGAGCCGGAGTTCCGCCGCCGGGGTGTCGTGTGGGCCCTCTAGCCGCCGTGATCCTGCTCGCCGCCGTAGCCAACGGAGAAGGCCCATCCATGAATCCCGCCGATTTTACCCGCACCCGGATATTCGATCATGTGTCGGCAGAAATGGCCGCTCCCGGTCCATGGAAGATACGCACCCGGAGCCCTGACGGGTGGACCGATATCGATGTGGACACGTTCGAGGTCCCCGGCCGCAAGCCGGCAGCGTACGATCTGCATTTTCGCGCAGGCGGCCTGGGCCCGGCCGGGAGCGAAATCCCCCCGGGTGCCAGATGGCGTGTCGTGGCCGGTTCCGGCGGCGACCGCCGGGAAGGCTTTCTCGTCGAAGGCGAAAGCGTCCAGAGCGCTTACCGGCTCGAAGCCGGGGCGATGCACGGTCCTGTCTTCGGACTGGATTTCCCCGGCGGCTCCGGGTTCTTCAGCAATCTCCGGATGACCGGCGTGAGCCTGAATATAATCGACGCATTGAAACTGCAGTTTGACGCCCGGTTGTTCGGTCTTGTCAAGGTGTACCGCGACGAGGGTGATTTCCGGTGGCAAGTGAAATCGCTCGAGACCGGTTCGCAGTGTGCGCTGCGCCGCTCGGATGCATCGGTGAGGGCGTTGGTGCGTTATGTCGATCCACATCCGCAGAATATGCTCGTGTGCGGAAACACCATCTTGCAGAAAGTGGAACTGGCGATTCCGCAACTGATCATGCAGCTCGGAGCCGATGTCACGCTGCGTAACGGTTTCGATCTGCCGCAAGGTACGGAAATGCTTCTGCCCGGTGGCAGATCGCTCCGCCCGGCCGTCCGGGTGGAGGAAGAACTTCCTTACGACTGGATCCTGCTGGCAAATCCGGCCGGTGCGATCCTGCATTGGCTCGAACTTCCTGGTCCGGCGGTGCATCTGCGGCCGATGCTGTATGTCCATACGGACAGCGGACGAGCCATTGCCGGTTACCGGATCAGGCAGATCGACAAGAACTGGAGCGAGGCGGCCGGCGGGGCCGGAACGGTATCGCTGGTCCAGAACCTGGCGGTTCTGGGTGGTCCGGACTGGTACGAGGCACTCCGGAAGCCGGAGTTCGCCGCGGCTCTCGCCCGGTCGCTGGATGAACAGCCGTCCCCGTGGACGGTCCGGCTGGAGACGCTGCCATGAGCAGGCCCCATTCACCGGCAAAAACCGTCCGTACGCTTCAGAGAATGTCGGTCATCGCCGGCGTCACGGCCGGTGTCGGCGCTGTGGCGAGCGTTTTTTTCGCGGCCGGCAAGACGCCGGAATGGGGTTATGAGCATCTGAGCCGCCTGTGGTCCGGCGGAGTGCTCCGGGGCTGCGGGATCAATGCGTCGGCACGCGGGCTTGAGCATGTACATCCGGACACACCCGCCGTGTACGTCTCCAATCACGGCAGCGAGTGGGACTGGTACCTGTTTACGCATTTTGTGCGGCTGGACTGGCGGGCCGTGATCCGGGCTGACTTGCGAAAATTCCCTCTTGGCGGGTATTTCTCGGCGAAAACGGGACAGCTCTTTCTGCCGCGCCGGGCCACGACGGCCGATCTGATCCGGCAGTGCCGGCCGCTCCTGGAACGTGGAACTTCAATTCTCATGTATCCGGAAGGGAAGCGGCCCACCGGGAAAATCCTGGGTGAATTCAGGCGCGGGGCGTTTGAACTGGCTGTCGCCTGCAATGTTCCGGTCGTTCCGGTAGCGGTTGTCGAGGAACATCCGGCACTCGGGCCCGGCGTTCTTGGCCGCAGGCTCGGTCACGAACCGGGCAGGGTGACGATTGTGGTGCTGCCGCCTGTCCATCCGGACGGGAATGACGCTGAAGCCGCCGGCCGCCTGATGACCAGCGCGCACCGGATGATCGAAGCGGAACTGACCGCCTAAGCCCGGAGTCCCCGGATAAGCAGTCCGGCGCCTGGCTTTCGCGTGCCTTTTATCTGCGTCTTGCCTATGGCCCTGGAACCGGCGGTATCAGGTACCGAAAAGCCGCCGGCAGCGTACGTGAGACGCCATTGGCGATTACCACGACGTCCACCAGATCCGCTGTTGGCTCCGTTTCCGCCGGTATGGTGCCGATGATACGGGTCGGGCTCACCCTGGTGATCGAAGCGGCTGCGCCACCGATGGTGACTGCCGTATTGGCGGCAGTTCCAAATCCCGATCCGCTGATGACAAACCGCGAGCCTCCCGTGGAAGGAGCCCGCCAGGGAAAGATATCGTGGACCTGGGGGCCGCCGGAATCCGCCGCCAGGGGAGCGGCCATCCGCAGTTTGCCGCCCAGATAGTCCGCTGAAAACAGGACACCGCCCGGTCCGGCCACGAGGCCAATGCCGGGCATCTCGCTGTTGACCAGCTCATGCGTCACGACTGACCGGCCATTTGCGGAAAGCCGTGCCCGGTAAAGTCCTTTCGTCCAGTGGACCAGCATGAGACTGCCCCGGAAGGCGCCGCCGAAGGTCTGTGCCCGGTATTCGTCGAGCCCGTTGGTGGTGGACGGGAACCAGGCGATCGCCTGTGTGAAGTCGCCCGTTTCTGCATCCGGTCCATAATAAACATTCTGGCGATCGTCATCGATGCCGCGATTACGGTTCGGGTGGCCGTAGTAGTGGCCGGCTTCCAGAAGGTTCAGTTCGTCCGGGGCAGACTCCCCGATAGGGGCGGACGTGCCGGGCCCCGTGGAAACATCCCCCTCGGCGCCGCTTGGGCCGTTGGGACCGTTGTCGGTGGCGTATAGCAGGCCCGCCGTGGTCAGTACGAGATCGAACGGGTTGCGAAGACCGGCGGCGAAAACCCCGACGTATGCGGGCTCGGCCAGTTCGACAATGTCGCCATCAACCTGGTCGTTGTTGGGAGTGCCACCGTCACGCTCGACGTAGGTAATTTCGCCGTCGAAATCCGGATCGGACAGCCGTGCCTTCAGGACAGCACCCGACAGGGGGGATTCAGGCAGTCCGCCCTGGGCACAATGGGGAACTCCAGCATTCGTTTGCCCGCCCTGGGCGATCAGCAGGTCGCCGTCGTTGTCGAACAGGAGATTGTTCACTCCGTGTCCGCCGGGTGAGGATGGCAGGCCGGTGATGACTGGCGTGAGCGTATCGAAGTCCGGTCCCGTGAGCATCGAAACCCGGCCGGCATACTCGTGGGTGATCACCGGGCATGGTGCGCCGGTAAAAAGACGGCTGTGGGACACATAGATGGTCGTCGTACCGGGTGGATCGAACGGGTTTCCCGCAATCCCCAGGATATACCGGTCGTCCAGCCCTGCCAGCGTCGCAATGGCCTGTTTGCCGGTGATCCGGTAATCGTCATCGAAGCTGTAGGCGTAAATCGTGCCGCCAAGGGTCGCGACGTAGAGCCGTCCATCCGAACCCCAGTCGGCCTGTGTCGGCGTAGCCAGTTCGTCCATAATGCCGGTCACGAAGCCGGTAGCGTTGTCCACGGGATGGCCGGATGATCCGCACCCGGTGGGAAGTCCAGTGATAAGGGCTGTCGCCAGTAATCCGAGCAGCAGATGTTTCATTTCGCTCCTGGTCTCATGGCAGCATGGCCGCTGGCTGCCCGTGGGGAGAGCTGTATATCCCACGCAGCGGGATTTCCACTAAAAGGGTCTGCCGGGTTGCAGGTTTTCACGGCTTCGGTTATGGCTGATCCCTTCGCGGATGTGTCTGAACTCAAGGTTCCAGCCGCACAACACAAACTACAGGGGAATTCCATATAATGAAGCGTTCCATTGCACTTTTCGTAGCGATCATTTCTGTCGGGACTATCATGGGTTGCGGCAGCAACCGTGCGGCCGTAGAGGATGAGCCCCATCCCCTCGCTGTCTTTTTGTCCGGTGCTACCGCTGCGACCGGGACATCCTACTGGGAGAGTGCCGGGACCAGTTCGATTGCCCTGAAGATCGCGTTGTATGGTGATGGCGATGCCCAGGTGATCGTGTCGGGTTCACTTTATGACAGCACCAACTTGGAACGGGGCGGCGCTTACGACGGAACCTACGAATTCACGGGTGAGGACAGTATCGATGTGGTCCTTGATGGCGAGAGCGGCGATGTCACGCTCGAAATCACCGACATGTCCTATAATGAAGGCACGGAGAGCTGGGACATTACGGTCTACTACGACGGGATACCCGGCGGTGAGTCGCAGGACTACGTCATGTCGCTTGTGGACTGCAATATCGGAGATGCAAGCACCGAGAGCCCGGGCTGTAACTGACGAGTAGTGCTCGTAACGGCAAGAAAAACGCCAGAGCTATGAAAGCTCTGGCGTTTTTCTTCTTGGGGTCCACGCCTCTTTATAAACAATCTTGCCGGAACACAGTGGACATACCGGTTCCTTTACGTGTTTAGCTGGCGCGAGGCTGCTTTCCCGGTTATCAGTCTGGCATGCCCGAAAAGCCGTCAGCTTCATCAGGTGCAGTTGACTCCCTGATCCAGCGGATTGGTAATCCGCTGGAGTGGAGCCCTGCCGGCAAGGCGGCGCTTGCCTGCGGGACCTGTCTCGGTCTTGCGTTCTCCTGGGCGGTATATTTTTACTGGCTTGTCGAGGATTCGTCCCGGGCTCCGTACATGGAACCTCAGGCGGCGTTATTTGCGAGAAATCTCCAGAACGCATTCGTTGTGATATGGGCCGTATTCCTGGGCATTTGCCTGGCGGCGCGGTCTGACAGGCTCCGGATTCTTGGCCAGCCGCTGGTATACCTGACGGCCCAGCTTTTCACCGTGCATACCATGCTGGTTGGACATGCCTTCGGGCTGTTCACTGCGCCCTATGGGGTTCTTTTCGGTGTGTGTGGAATGCTGCTGGGCGTGCTCCTCATGGGCGTCAGGCCAGTGAGTTATGGCGTGCTGACGGGGGTCGCGATCCAGGTCCTGTCGACCATCGGCAGCCAGAACGGCTGGTTCCCCTATGCTCCGTTATTGCGTGGAACTCCGGTCATTAATGAACGCCTCCCGGTTTCCTGGCTCGTCCTGACAGGTAGCTGGGTGACGATTTGCCAGGTTGCGACGATGGTGGTCGGCCTCTACATCCTGTCCCAGTGGAGAGGCCGGCAGGAACGGCTTGAGGCTGCATACGTGCTGCTGCGTGAGCAGAAAACCCAGCTGGTCAGGGCCGAATCGCTTGCGGCGGTCGGTTCACTGGTATCGGGAGCGGCCAGGGAGTTGCAGCGTCCGCTCGATTTCGCCCGGACGAGTTTCCAGAAGCTCCGGACAGATATCGCCGCATCAGATGCTCCCGAATCCCAGAAATCGGAAGCGCTGCGGATTGTCGAGATGTCGCTGAAAGGGCATGAGCGTGCAGCGGATATTGCTGGCAGGCTGAACTCGATCGCAGAAGCGCTTGCTCCGGGGGGTGAAAGCCATCCACTGGATGCGGTCATGAACCTTATCCGGAGCGACTACCCGCAATCTGTATTTCAGGTATCGCCGCAGGCAGCTTCGGTACCAGTCAATGAACGGCTGGTTGCAACGGTTCTCCGGAATCTTCTGAAGAACGCAGTTGCCGCAGGTGGGGACACGCCGCCGAGGGTTGTGGCGTCGCTGGCGGATCGCTTCCTGGATATCAGGGTCAGTGATTCGGGGAGAGGAATCCCGGAGGCGATGCAAAGCGAGGTGTTCAAGCCGTTTTTTACCGGACAGAAGGCTGGTGAGGGACACGGATTGGGGCTTGGACTGTACATCGTTCATGAACTGGTCCATCGGGCCGGGGGGACCATCGATCTGCAAAGCCAGGCAGGCCGCGGCACTTCGGTTTCAATACTGCTTCCCGTAGATGGAGCACCGCATGGGATGTGACGGGTGATGAGTGGTGTTTCGAAAGCCGCTTTCAGCGGGAAGTCGTTTCTTGATGGGGTTAGCCAGAAGTTCAGCAACCTGCTGGAGTGGAGCCTCGGGGACCGGACGGCGCTGGCTTCGGTGATCTGTCTCGGTCTTTCGGGTGCGCACGGGTTGATGTTCAAATGGTTGCTGGCTGATCCCTTGCGGGCACCATATCTTGAACCGGCTGCGGCACATGTCGCCGACCAGATCGAGATGGGGTTCATTGCCGGATGGGCAGTTCTGGCGATGATCTGTTTTGCGGTGCGCAAGGTGAAATCTCTCGAAACAGTGATGATGCATACAGTCATTCAGCTATGCACCGTTCATACCATGCTGGCGGCACACGGTTTCGGGCTGTTCACCACTCCCTATGCGGTCTTGTTTGGAATATCAGGAGTGCTCCTGGGCGGGCTGCTGTTTGGAATCCGTCCGGTTGTTTATGCGGTTGTTACGGGCGTCTCATTCCAGGCGATTTCCATTGCGGGTTCGCAGTTTGGGTGGTTCCCGTACGCTCCGCTAATGCGGGACGATCTGGTGATTGACGGAAGGCTTCACTCTTCCTGGCTGTTGTTCACGGGAAGTTGGGTAACGGTGTTCCAGCTCAGTATGTTCGTCTTTGCGATATATCTGGTCGAACAGTGGCGAAAGCGGGAGGAGCAGTTGAAAGCGGCATACGCACTCCTTCGGGAACAGAAGGACCAGTTGGTGCGTGCCGAGTCGCTGGCAGCGATGGGTTCGCTGGTAACGGGTGCCGCCCATGAGCTCCGGAACCCGCTTTCATCCAGCGGGGCCTTGTTCCAGATGCTGAAGGAGGATGTCGAGCAGTCGGGTGCCACGGCTTCCCAGAAGCGGGAAGTCCTGCAAAGCATTGATAGTTGCCTGTCAGGGCAGGCGAGGGCGGCGAATATTGCCAGCCGTTTGTATCTTTTGGCCGACCTGCTGGCTCCTGAAGACTCGTCGCGGCCGTTGTCCACTATCCTCGACACGATCCGGTCCGAGTATCCCGGTATTGCTGTTCATACGGAGGCGGGCGTGGACCAGGCTCCCGTCAATGAGCGGATGACACTCACCATGCTCCGGAACCTGCTGGATAATGCCCGTGGAGCAGGCGGCGCACAGGAACCCAGGCTCGCGGCATCATTACATGGCCATTCGCTCCGGCTGAAGATTTCAGATACGGGCCGGGGCATTCCAAAGGCACTCCAGGCAGAGATCTTCAAGCCATTCATTACGGGTGAGGGGGCTAGCGGGAATGTCGGCCTGGGTCTGTACGTGGTAAACGAACTTGTGCACCGGGCTGGAGGAAGTATCGGTCTCGACAGTGAGGAGGGGCGCGGTACAACCGTAACGGTGGATATCCCCCTTGGCAGTGCGGCTGGCCAGGAGGAACTCGCGGCGTAGCAGCCATTGCTGGCAGGAGTCTGTGGCCGCTTGCTTGCCCGGTTTAGTCTGCTGCTAGAAACCGCCCGGACCGGTAGAACTCCCTCACATCGCCAAGGGGCATTTCCCACAGCTCCTCGACCTTGAGCGGTATGTGGAACGGATCCTTCCTGCCGCGCTCCAGCCACTCGACGGCAAGCGAGAGAGCCTCGGGGAAATCCTGCCCGCGCTTGTAGGCGACGTGCATGAGAAGCACGCCAACACCCATGAACCCATGAGAGCCGGCTCCCTGGCGGCCTTTTCCCTGAAGCGTAGCATCCGCCATCGCCTGACCGGCCGACCATGCATTGATCCTGACTTCCCCCATGATCTCGGCGTCGCAGCCCAGTATGGCGTGCATTACATCGTGCAGCTTGTAGGCCCGCCGGATGACCCATTCGCTGAAGTTCCGGGGCTGCCGGATTTTTACCATGCTTTGCAGCTGCTGGATGCCGTTGTCCGACATGAACCGGGCGTAGGTTCGTCCCAGGGTGCCGTCGGGGAGCTTCTCCAGACGGGCAAGATCGACCGGCGGATCGTACCGCTCCTTGTACATTGACCACAGGGCGGGGTGCGCCTTTGAGGCCACCTCAGCGTCGCTCACGGGATTTCTGGACAGGGTGGTATTGATGAGCGCATTGATCCCCTGCTCGATGTCGGAGTTCCACGGGTTGTCGATGGTGACGAGCAGGTTCTTCGCTGACAGGAGCCGGTCCATGATCCCGTCTGGCAGCATGCTGCTGCGCGAGAACAGCATCTCGCGGTATTTGCCGAGATCACTGAACAGGCCGCCCTTTCTTGATGGCTTGCTGTAAACGCTCATGAACGCTCCTTCGACCGGGGTTGTAATGCTCCTGCACAGCCTCCGCTTCGCTATTTATAAGGATATACGGCCGTTCGCCCGGAACTACTCGCATTCGTTTTCATGCCTTGAAGGGCTCCTTTTGCCCATTTCAGGGAAATGGGCTCCTGAAAATTGAGCAAATGCTCGAATATGGATAGACTGACTGCATGAACCGGAAACGCACCCGGAAAAGGGCCGGGAGGCCGGCCGTGACGCCTGCCCGCCGGGCGCCGGTGCAGAACCGCTCGCGGGAGACTGTCCGGGCGGTAATCCAGGCGGCTGCCGAAGTGCTGCTCGCCGAAGGCTATGAACGGACCACGACGAACCGGATCGCTGAACGGGCGGGTATCAGCATCGGCTCGCTCTATCACTATTTCCCCAACAAGGAATCGGTCATCGAGGCGATGACAGACCATGCGATTTCCGAGACTACCGGCTATTTCGTCCTTCACGGCGCTCCGCTCCTGTCCAGGACTTCCCTGGAGGAAACCGTCCACGGACTTGTCGAGACGGCGGTGGCGGCTATCGAGCATAACCGGGTGTACGCACGGGCAATCCTCACCGGGGTTCCCATGATCGAGCAGGCGGCCGTCGCACGGCAGATCGAAACCCGTATTCTGGTGGCGGTCAGCCAGCTCGGCTGGCGGGAGATAGACGCGAGGCAGCCGGAATCCAGACGCCGGGCACGGTTTTTCCTCCTGCTAAGCATGGCTGCCGTGGCGGTCATACGGATCGCGCTGAACCGCCCGGCGGACGTCTCCCGGGAGGAACTGGTTAGCGAACTGGCGGGGATGGTATACGCGCAGTTGAAGGACGGGAGCCATACGGTTGAGTAAACCGGTTGTGTAATGATATTGGTCATGGCGGGGCTGGTCTGCCCTGAGGGATGCTACGGGCGTTTGGCCGGGGATGTGGACTGGCTGACAAAACTACTAAACGATGGAGACAAACTTGAAAAAACTTCTGTTCACTTTGGTCTTGTCGGTATTTGCCGCGGGATGTGCTGATCTTGGAGCGGGGAAATACGAAAACTACCGCGGCACCCTGAATGAGCGCGGGATGCGCCGCTGCAGGTATTGGGATGAATGCGGCAGTGGCTGGGGAAGAAGGCAGGCGGAGAAGGCTCCTGCCCAGGATACGGCAAGGTCCGAGCCTGCCGTCAAGGCACCGGTGGCTGCTGCCGCCAAGACGCAGGGTTCGGCTGAGGGCAAGGTGACGTCTGCTGATGGATCGCCGCTTTCGGCCTCCCTTGCCTTCGAGCAGAACGGGAAAACCGTCAGGAATGTTTCTGCCAGGGATGCTGCCTACAGCGAGGAACTGCCTGAGGGAAACTACCATGTCCGTGCGGCCGCCAAGGATCATGAGCCGCAAGTGAAGGACGTGAAAGTCGCTGCTGGTAAAAAGACAGTGACGGATTTCACGCTGTTGCCAAGCAGCAAGGCCCTGGCACGGGTGGAAGGCAACCGGATCGTGATCCTTCAGCCGGTCTACTTCGCAACCAGTAAGGCCGACATCCTGGCGAAGTCATATGACCTTCTGAACGATGTCGCCCGGGTACTGGTGGACAACCCGCAGATCACGAAGGTCGAGGTGGCTGGCCATACGGATACGGTCGGCGACGCTGCCGCGAACCAGCGGCTTTCCGCGGCCCGTGCCGATTCGGTCAAGGCGTATCTCGTGCAAAAGGGTGTGGCGGGTGGCCGCCTTTCGCCGGTTGGTTACGGGGAGGAAAGGCCGGTTGTTACCCCCGACGATACCCCGGACAAGCAGGCACAGAACCGCCGGGTCGAGTTTCTGGTTCTCGAACCCGCCCAGAACTGATAGATTGATACCGTACGGAAAACCCCGGCCCAGCAAGCTGGGGTTTTTCCAGTTCAAAACGCACCATAAGCAGTGCAAGGAGACATTCCGTGTCGATAGCGAAAGAGTTCCGTGATTTTGCAATCCGGGGGAACGTGATCGATCTGGCCGTCGGTGTGATTATCGGCGGCGTGTTCGGAAAGATCGTGACCTCCGCCGTCAATGACGTGCTGATGCCACCGGTCGGCGCGCTGGTCGGACGGGTCAACTTCAGCGACCTGTTCATCAGCCTGTCGGGTGGTGATTTCAAGTCGCTGGCCGACGCCAAGGCGGCGGGTGCGGCGACCATCAACTACGGCCTGTTCATGAACACGGTGATCGATTTCACGATCACGGCGTTCGTGATGTTCATGATCATCAAGCAGTTCAACCGGGTGAAAACCGAACTGGCACGGAAGGAAGCTCCCGCGGCCCCGGCGGCTCCAACGGAAAAGGAATGCCCGCACTGCTTCTCGAAAATCCATATCAAGGCGACCCGCTGCCCGCACTGCACGAGCGAGATGAAAGCCGCCTAGGGCTTCGCTCCGTTTCGCTTTTGCCGCCGGACATCCGGCGGTGATGTGCGTTAGCCCTCGATGCCGAGGTGCTTCCTCACGCCGGCATCCGAGCCGACGCGCCAGATGATGCCGTCCAGGTAGTAGTGCTGCAGCGACCAGCCGACGAGAAACGAGGCGAAGAGGGCCTGGCCGACGGCGGGATATCCCGGCCGGTCCATCGCGCCGTCGAGCCCGGCGCCGATGTCCGACTGGAGAAAGTCGATCCACGGCCCCCGGAACAGCGCGAACGTGAAGACAAGGCCGGTCAGGGCATAGACAGCCGGATGCGAGAAAATCCGCCGGGCGAGCCCGTACGGGTTTTCCGGCCTCTGGCGTTTCCCGCGTGGCGGCGGGCCGCCTGCCGCCGAATGGTATTTCTTCCGGGCATAGCTCCAGACGATCCGGTGATACTGGAGGTTGTGCCCGGCGGTGACGAGCGGGATGGTGAACAGGGCGAGCACCGGGTGCGAGAGGGCGGCCGCGTGCAGCGGTACGGTGGCGAGAAGCAGCATCAGCTTGGGGCCATTGACCGTCTGGCTGCGCCGGTAGCGCATGATCTGGTACCCGGCATAGGCGGCCGTCCCGGCTGCGAGCAGAATCCATGAGAGCGGGCGGATGATCCGGGCGACGGAAAGGCCCCCGACGAAAGCCGTGTTCAGGCCGAGATCAGGGAAACCGCCCGTCGGCGGCGGGTACCACGGCGCCGTGAGGAACAGCGCCACGGGGAGATACATCGCCAGGTTGAAATACCAGGCGTCGGCCCGGTCCCCGGCGGGGTCGAAATCGCCGGCCTTCCGCTTGTAGAGCCTGAAAAACCCCCAGTGCTGGCGCACGACATGGTAGTAGGCCCACAACCGGAACAGGAAGTAGAAGACCGGCGTTCCGGCGAGCGCGAGGCGGGGCGCTCCGGCGGCGGCCCCCGCGAGCCACAGGCCCAGGATCGTCACCGGTCCCGCGAGGAAGAACAGGAACGACTTCCACAGTACCGGGCCGCGGGTTGCACGCTCGGTGGGGTCCATCACGGTCCGGCCAAGCGTCCCCCACAGGTGCGGCCCATCGAGCACGAACGCCCAGCTCCACAGGACGATCACGGTCAGCGTGACCGGGATATCCAGTCCGCCTGCGCGGAATGTGAAAACGGGATCGGTCTCCGGGTTTTCGAGGCCGCTTCCGAGCCATAGGATGAGCGCCGCGTACAGCCACCCGGCGGCGGCCGAGCCGATATACCAGACGAGATCGGACGTGCGGCTGTCGATCCACGCAAAGCGGACCGGCGACGGGTCCGGCGTTTCAGGGGCGGTGCGGGTCATGGATGTAATGACAAGGATGGCCGTTCCCCAAGGCGGGAGTCCAAGCCTGCCGGTTCCTTCCGGACCGGCGGCCGGATATCCTTCCCCTGCCGCACGAAGGGGAAGCATGTCCGAAGCCTCAAAGAACGGGCCCGGCCATTTGGGCCGTCTGGTGGACCGGATCGGTATACCGCTCGACTGGAGCCAGGCCGACCGGTGCTGGCCGGTGGCCTTGATCCTGACCGGCTGGTGGGCATTCGGCCGGTTCATCCTGCTCAATGCCATACCCGGCCTCCGGGTGATGGAGCTGTCCGAAGCCGATCAGGCTGTGATCCAGACCGCCCGGTTCTGGACAGGGCTGTTCGTGGGGATATGGGGCCTGCTGGCCGTGGCCAGCTTTGCCTTGCGGAACCGGTTTCCCGAAAGCCGCCTCTGGGCGCATCTGGTTTGCCAGGTGTGGGGGTTCACGTTCGCCGTCCATTGCTACGCCTTCGGTCCCACGACGAGCCTCATGCTCGGTTTCGTGTCGGTGACGGGGGCCATCGGTGGTGTGCTTGTGCTGGGCTGGTTCCCGACACTGCTCGGCATGAGCACGTTCGTGGGGATCGGGATTCTCCTGGAAACCGCCGCGTGGAACGGGATGATTCCTTACGCGCCGTTCTTCAACGTGGTGGCGGTCCGCGACGGCAAGCTCCTGCTGAACTGGCTGCTGGTGAGCTGGCCGCTCTCGATATTCATGACGCTGCTCACGATGGTCCTGTTCGGCTACTTCTTCCACCACTGGCGGAGCCGCGAGGAGGAACTGGCCGAGGCCCACGTCCTGCTCCGCGCCTCCAACACCCGGATGGAGGAGGCGGCCCATCTCATCCGCCGCTACGTGCCCAGGCAGCTTGCTGAGCGGATCTTCTCCGGCGACCTTGAGCACGAAGGCAAGTGGGAGCGGCGCAAGCTCACGCTGTTCTTCTCTGACATCAAGGGGTTCACCGACGCCAGCGACGAGCTGGAGGCCGAGGACCTCTCCCGCGTGCTGAACGAATACCTTTACGAAATGTCGGCCATCGCCGAGCGGTACGGCGCGACGCTGGACAAGTTCGTGGGCGATGCGATCATGATCTTCTTCGGCGCGCCGGCGGCCACCGACGACCGCGACCATGCGCTCCGGTGCGTCCGCATGGCGCTGGAGATGCAGGCCCGCATGGGGGAACTGGCCCGCAAGTGGTCGGACGAGGGGATCGAAAACCCGTTCCAGATCCGGATCGGCATCAATACCGGTGTCGCCACCGTGGGGAACTTCGGCTCCGAGGGGCGCATGGACTACACGGCGATCGGCAGGCAGGTGAACCTCGCCGCCCGCCTTGAGTCCAGCTGCACTCCCGGCAGGATCCTGATGAGCCACTCCACCTGGGCGCTGGTGAAGGACGAGATTGAGTGTCAGCCCCAAGGTGAAATCACCGTCAAGGGCATCCACCATCCGGTCAAGACGTACGAGGCGGGGTAGGGCTAATTGCCATCCCCTGAAGTGGAGCCATTGGTGCTGGAAGGCGGCGAGGGCGGCGGCTTAGGTACCAATTGTCCGCCCGCATTTGGGTCTACAGCCACAGACTGAATAAATTCTGAATCGATTTTTGCACCGGGCTGCCCCGTAAGTGACTTTTGCAGTGTTTCAGCCGAGAATGATTCGTCCAGACGTTTGCCAGGCATAATAATCTCCATTCGTGAGGATAATTGTTACCGATGATGCTGCTCATTGCAAAAACTGCTGAAGAATTCCTTTAAAATTTTCCAGAAAGATTTGGGCAGAGGGGGAATTACGGCCTTAGGAACTACAGACTGGATTTCATTTATATCGGTAATTCTAATTAGAACAGAATCCACAAACGTCAGTTTCTGAGGGGGCTGATTGGGTTGAGATATCAGTACTACGTAAACGTCCTTAAGTAAAATGAAAGAATCATCCTTTGTGTCGGGGGCACTAAACAGTACGCCAAAGTATTTGAAACCATCCATGCTGACGATTACGCCGCGATTGATGTTTTCCTGGAAAAATCGAAACGCGACTGAAGGATACCAATCGCGGCCAGTAAAATACTTGATAAGAGAGTCTATTAATGGTTTTTTTCGCAAATAGCCCCATACATTTCCAAGCAAAAATGTGGCAACTAGAATGACGAGATAAAAATAGCTTGTGGAATCATTGATTACCTCAGTCCAGTCGACCGTTCCGTTTTTCGTCGCATTGGTGACACTAGAAACTACGTTCTCTCTGAATGGGAAATACGGGATCATGATTGCAAGTGCCCATATCATTGCACTGTACAAGATTATTTCGAATGTCTTTTCGAATTGGGGGACATTCTCTCGAAGCAGATGGATATCCTTCGATTGTGCAAAAATGTATCCTGGCACGAGCATCAAGACGAAGAAGCCAAGATTAATCGGATTGTCCACGGTTTCCTACCTCCCCAGCGCGGCGATCATGCGGATCATGAGCCGCTGGGCCTCCTCCAGCTCGGCGCGGGTGCTGGCGGGCGACAGGTTCAGGTCGAGGGCGATGGCGAAGACGGCGACGAGCTGGGCGCGGATGTATTTCGGGTCCACCTCACGGCCGACGGCGGCCTCGTAGGCCGGCTGGATCGTGGCGGTGAGGCCGTCGAGTATCTTCCGGTAGCGGCCTTCGAGCGGCGAGCCCGGCCGGAGGGCCTCGGTGAGCAGCACCCGGATCAGGCGGCCCGCGAAGCTGAATCCCCCGATGCAGACACGCACGGCCCGCTTGAGTTTCACCTGCGGGGGGGCTTCCGAACGGGCGGCTTCGGCGAACAGTTCGCCCCAGACCTCCATGACGAGATCGAACAGGTCGTCCAGCACGTCCCCCTTGTCGCTGAAGAACTGGTAAAAGGTGCGGCGGGCGACATCAGAGGCCTCCAGGATGCCGTCAATGCTGGTCGCGTCGTAGCCCTTCTCGCCGAACTCGGCCGCCGCGCCGCGCAGGATGCGGCCGTAGCTCTGGTTCACCCCCATGCTTTCCGACATGCGGACCACGTAGTCGAACGACCGGTCGCGGCTGAAACCGGAGGCAGGGCGGGGCGTGATCTCCTCGCCGGGGAGAATCAGCGCCCGGAACACCTCGGGGCTGAGTGTGCGGAACTGCCGGACGAAGGCGGTGGTCTGGCGCTTGAGCAGCGCGAGCGACTCGGCGCTCGTGCCGGCGCGGTCGGGCTGCGGTCGGGTGCCGGGCTTGCGGCGGCGTCCGCGCCGGGAACCGGCGGGCGTTGTCCGGGTGGAAGCGGCGCGGGGCATGGGGGCGCTTATCCCCACTTGTCCAGGAGGTCTTCCTGCTCGTCGCGGTCAAGCTGGAACCGGCGGCGGTAGTGGCGGCCGATGAAACCGGACAGCAGCATGCCCCCGGCGACGATGGTGAAGTTCATGGCGAACAGCACCGGCCGTCCGTAGTTGGCCCACAGCCCCTTGCTGAGGATGGTGTCGAGCAGGAGGTTGTCCGGCATGAACGGTGCGTAGGGGATAATTCCCAGGTATTCGAGGACCAGGATGCTTCCGTACATGGCCGAGAAGAAGATCGTCACGACCATGGCCGCCTCGTAGCTCTTGTGGAGGCAGACAGAGAAGATGATGACGAAGAAGATGCCGGGCGCGGGCGTCGTCATGGAACCGGCGAACTGGATCAGCAGGATCAGGGCCACGCCGTCGGCCAGCAGCCGGAGGCCCTCGGAGAGCTGCTCGCCGCGCTCGTCGGTGAAGGTGAGGGCAAGACAGACGGTGATGGCGGCGGCGTAGCCGATGCCGGTCCAGAACATGTAGGTGGGGATGGCATCGCCAAAGATGAACAGGGCTGCCGCGGTGAACACGCCGGCCAGCAGGCGGACCACGACGAGGATGCGGCCCTTTTCAAGCACGTCGCCCTGCATCAGATGGGATGCCTCGTGGAGGCTCGCCACCTCGTAGCTGCGGCTGAGGGACTTGATCACCTCGCGGCGCAGGGGGCCGAACAGCCACCGGAACACGAAATACTGGAACGGAAAGACGGCAATCCCGATCCCGGCCGTCACCGTCAGGATGAACAGGGCGAAGAAGTCGCCCCAGTGGAGGATGAGCAGGGCGACGAGCGCCCCGGAGACGGCGCCGAACCCCCACAGGCCGGTCGAGACGAGGGCGGCCCGCATGGCGAAGTTGTCGGCCAGCGCCTTTACCTCGATGGGGTGGACGTGCTTGTGCGCCTCAGGGGCCTTGGCTTCCACGTCTTTCCGGAGACGGGCATGCAGGATGAGCCCGATGGCGAGGATGATGACCACCACCACGTCGGCGATGAGGAGGTTCACGATCCCGGTCATGCCGATGCGGATCATGTCGGCGACGGTGACGTTGTATGCCCACAGCACTGCCGGGATGAACACCATTGCGATCAGCGACAGCACCAGCAGCATCCGGATCACGACCCAGTGGATCGGCTCCAGCTCGCGGGCCTCGGGGCGGTCGGGGTTGGAGTAGAGGACGATCTTCTGGAAGTCGCGCTCGTTCAGGAAGATCTGGGTGACGCCGGCAATGGCGATAATGGCCATGACGAACGGGGCCAGCGAGGCGAGATCCTTCAGGCGGATCTGGACAATGAAGGGGACGAGGATTCCCGTGAAGGCCGTGGCGATGACCGTAACGGCGAAGTTCGCCGTCAGCACCCGGAAGCGGACCCGGTTGGCCAGCCGGGAGACGGCCGCTCCGGGCAGTTCGCTTTCAGCCGCTACCGTCATATCCCCCTCGTTCCGTCCCGGCAGCCGTAACCCGTATCCCCCGCCCCGGCCGTGACGCTCAATGAGAAGCCCTTGCTTTGCCCAAGTCTACACAATCAAGGTGAGTGAAGTCACCGCCGCCGGACAGGAAGATAACACAGCCGGACGGCGGGGAAACCGCAAATTTCAGCCATGGAACTGAACCCGGTCGAAAGATGGTTCGTCAACTCGCCGGTGCGGCGCAGCCTGCGGGCGCGATCGGTCCGCCGGCTGGTCGCGCCATTGAGGGACATTTCACCGGACGGAAGGGCGCTGGAGATCGGTTGCGGGGAGGGAGCGGCCATCGGACCGATCCTGAAGGCCGTCCGCCCGTCGGTTCTGGATGCCTTCGATCTGGACGAGCGGCAGCTTGAACGTGCCCGCCGGAAGTTCGATGCGGAAGGCGGCCGTGTCGTGCTGGGCACCGGATCGGCGGCGGCCATACCCGCGCCGCCCGGCACATACGACACGGTGTTCCAGTTCCAGGTGTTCCACCACATTCCCAACTGGCGCACGGCCCTGGCCGAGGTGAGCCGTGTCCTGAGGCCGGGCGGATATTTCATTTTCACCGACACGCCCATCGAGTTCTTCTCCCGGCTTCCGCTGGGGCCGGTCCTGCGGGCAGTGACGGACCACCCGTACGACATGATGTTCTCCGAGGACGAATTCCGCGATACGCTGCGCGCCGTGAAACTGGAAACCGTCCACTGGCGCAGGCTCCGGTCGGGGTCGTTCGAGGGTGTGGCCCGCCGCGCCGGAAGGCAGGCGGCCGGCAGGGAGGACGCCGCGTGAAGAACGTCACCGAGACATTCCTGCATGACCTGGGGCGCGAGGCGGGGGAACTGGCGCTCTCGCTCTTCACAAAGGTCAGCTTCGACGTGAAGGACGACGAATCGCTCGTTACCGAGGCCGACCGCCGCGTCCAGCAGCTTGTAGTCAGCCGCATCCACGAGGCGTTCCCCGGCCATGCCTTCCTCGCCGAGGAGGAGGGACCGATGCCGGGCCCCGCGCCATCGGGCGCGGACCTCTGCTGGGCCATTGATCCGATCGACGGGACGGCAGCCTTCACGGCGGCGCTGTCGTCCTGGGCGATCTGCGCGGGGCTGCTGCACCAGGGACAGCCGGTGGGCGGAGTGATGAACGTGCCCAGATCGGGCGACCTGTTCCTGCTCGCTCCGGGCGGCACGCCGCGGCTGAACGGCGCCGCACTCACCGGCCTGCGCGATCCGGTGATCGGGAAGAACACGCAGATCGCCGTGCAGTCGGGCTCGCACCGGAAGTTCCGGATCACGTTCCCCGGCAAGGTGCGGGCGCTGGGGTCGGTGGCCTCGCAACTCGGCTACCTCGCCGCCGGAGGATTCGTGGCGAGCCACGTGCCGCGCTGCCGCGTGTGGGATCTCGCTGCCCCGATGGCGCTTGTCTACGCCGTGGGCGGAACGCTCTACAACCTGGACGGCACGGAACTGGATTTCCGCACCCTCATGAACGCCGGGCGCGCCCCGCAGGACATGATCGCCTGCAAGCGGGGGTTCTTCGGCCTGTTCAGGCCCTACTTCGAACTGCTGCCAAAATAGAAACCGGCGGGGCTCTACTCGACGACGAGCCTCAGTTCGTGGAAGTTCCGCCCGACATCGCGCCGCTTGGAGCGGGGGGCGGGAGTTTCGGGTTCGCTGTCAGCCCCGCTTTGCGCGCCTTCACCGGCCGGACCGGTCCCGTCGCCTTCGGCGTCGTCGTCTGTTTCACCGGTATCCGGCTCGCCGGTGGCGCCGCCCTGGACGGCAGCCATGTCCATCAGCTTGATCATGCCGCGCCGGTTCACCGAGAGGCGGAACCGGCCGGGCGAGGCGGCGAGGTCGGCGGCGGCGATCCGGAACGGCTCGCCCCGGCAGGGGACCATCTCGACGGCGGCGGGTTTCTCCCCGGTGGGGATGAGATTCTCCATCGCAATCCAGGTTCGGAGTTCCAGCGGCTTGCCGCGCTTTTCGGGCGTGACCGAGCCGGGAAGCCGGACCACCTCGGTGTTGGGCTTCGTCCAGATGACCATTTCGCCCCTGACGAGACGCAACTCCTTCGAGATACGGCCGGTGCAGCGGCTGGGGACGGGCGGCTTGTCCTTGTTGGCCTCGCGGCGCTCGCGGGCCTTTTTCTGCCATTCGCGGAGCTCCGCGGCCCGTTGCTTGCGGGCCTCGATGGCGGCGGCCTGTTCGGGCGTGCGCTCCGGTTCCTTCTTTTTGCAGGACTGGAGCGGCAGAAGGGTAAGGGCGGCAAGCAGCAGGAGGGCGCGGGCGTGCGGGGGTAACGGGTTCATCAGGTTCACCAGTCTCCTTGAAACAGTGTCATAGCTCCGGCGGCTGGCCAAAGGAACAGCCAAAAGAAGCAGGCCCCCCGGTTTCCGGAGGGCCTGCCGTTGTTTCAAGGGACAAAAGGCGGCGGATCAGGGCACGTAGACGAGCGCGCTGATTGAACTGGGGAGTTCGGTGATCAGGGTGTTCTTTCCTGTCTCCGGATTGATCCGCACCAGCCCCGACGGGTAGTCGTCGTCATCGACGCCGCTATCGTCCACCTCGATGCCGTAAAGCTGGTCGCCGATGAAGGTCATGTCGCCGACGCCATAGGCGCCGTCGGTACCGTAATCGACCTCACCCAGTTCCTCGAGCACGGAACCGTCATCCGGGTCCAGAATCATGTACTTTTCCGTCCCAATGTATTCGAATGCGAAAAGGGTTCCGTCGCTGTCGGCGGCAAGGGAGTTGCCATAGTAGCTGTCGATATCGCTATCCGATCCGACCAGCTCCGCTTCGGCGGTGTCCGTGTCGATGGTGAACAACCTTGGTGCGCTGGTGCCGCCTTCCCAGCCGTACAGGACGTCACCGATGAAGGCGAGACCGGAGATGGCGTCTGCCTCATCCTCGTCGCCGAAATCAATGGCGCCGACCTTCTTGACGTCAACCGAATCGTCTTCGCCTAAGTAGGTCAGCCGGTAGAGCAGGTTCAGATGGCTATTGGGTGCCGCACCGCAGGTAGTTCCGTAAATGGAGCCGTCCGGAGACAGCGCCAGGGCAGTAATGCAGGCGGGCAGATCGCCGATCGTTTCTAGGACGTCGCCGGTGGTTTCATCAACCAGGTACAGGCGGCCGATCTCGCCTTCCTTGCCGTCGGCGATGTAGAGGCCTTGGGGAAAGCCGTTGCGGCCGCCGCTGCTTCCGCAGGCGGTGATGGTGACGGCGACGAGCGCCGCACCCAGGAAACTGATGCTGGACTTCAACATGGAAAAACTCCTCTTTATTCTGGGCAATGCAAGGACAGGCTTGATAAGCCGTGAGCCTTGCTCGCGCTTGTCCATACGCGAAAAAAGGCGGGTGGGCAAGGTTTCGGGATACGGCCTGCCCGGTTCTTGATCCCCAAACGGGCGGCGGCCGGGCTTTTACGTTAGGATGCGCGGGCTCCGGCGGTGCCGGGGCGGCCAGGGGGAGATTTTCCGGATGGATCTGGTGACGGGCGGCGGCGGGTATCTCGGCTCCCATGTGGTAGCCGCGCTGATGGCGGACGGGCGGCGGGTCCGTATTCTCGACGTGCAGAAGACGCCCTACTGTCCGGCCGGGGCGGAGTTTTTCGAGGGGGATATGTCCCGCCCGGAAGACGTGCGGGCATCCATGCGCGGCATCGAGCGGGTCATCCACATCGCGTTCGTCCAGTCCATGTCGCGCCGCCCGGAGGCCGAGCGGTACCGGATCAACATCGGCGGAATGACGAACCTTCTGGAAGCCGCCCATGCGGAAGGTGTAAGGCGGTTTGTCTACACCTCCACCATCGAGATTTACGGCGTGACGCCGCCGTTCCCGTGCCTTGAGGACGCGCCCAAGGACGAGCCGGTCGGCTGGTACGGACGGCACAAGTGGATCTGCGAGCAGATGCTGTGGGACTTCAGCCAAAAAACCGGACTCCCGTCGGTCGCGTTGCGGATGCCCACGATCTGCGGCCAGGGCTTTTACAACAACCGGCCCCTGCTGAAACTGATGGACCGTATTCTCGACAGCAAGACGGTGGCGGTGATCGGCGACGGCTCCGTTCCGGGGGATTTCGTGCTGCTGGAGGACGTGGTCCAGGGTTTCATGCTGGCCGCGAATCATCCCGCCGCGCCCGGCGAGCCGTTCAACATTTCCGGCAAGGGGGCCTCGTCGCAACTGGAGGTGATCCGGGCGATGACCGGGGCGGCGGGGTCGTCGTCAAGAATCGTCCGGATACCCGTATGGGCGGCACGCGGCGGTATCCGGCTGGCGAGAACGCTCGGCCTCCACGACCTTCCGCCGGACCAGGACGGCTACCTGTTCAACCCCAATCACTACTCCGTGGAGAAGGCGCGCCGGATGATCGGCTATGAGCCGCGGGCGACTCCGGCCGAGGCAGCGGCGGCGCTGATCGCCGGATACGCCCAGGACCGTGAATATGTCCGGCAGCGTTCGGAGAACTACTGAACCTTCCGACTGCGAGCGGCAAATTCAAGCTGGCTATTGCCGGTTCCCTTGGAGTCTTTTAGTGTCGGCCTCACATCCGCCCGAAGGGGCCAGTTTCAAGGAGCAGAAAAAATGACGAACCGTTTTCTCACGGCGGCCTGTGCCGCCACGATGGTATTCGCCGCCGGGTGCGGCAGCAGCGGGAGCGGCAGTTTTCTCAGCGGCAAGCTGATCGTCGCTGACGGCAAGGAAGGCGTTAATGGCAGCATCTATACCATTGACCCGGAAACCGGCGAAATCGGGGATGAAGTGGGGACATTGCCACGCGGCCTCACGGCGATGGTGACCGCTCCCGACGGGACGATCTACGGTGTCACGTCCTATATGACTACCGACACTGACGGCGCGGGCAACCTGCGGCTTTACCGGTTTGTCTCCGACAATGCCACCCAGACGCTCGAAGCTGAACTGGTCGGCGACCTGGACGAGATCGCCGAGGAAAATGAAACCGACGCTCCCGGCTATGTGATTGCCGGACTCGTGTATATCGACGGGACGCTGTACGGGCATGAAACCGATGTCGAAGATCCGGCGTTCTACTCGATCGATCCCGAGACGGGCATCATGGAAGAACTCGGCACCGCCGAAGGTTACGGTTCCTATGGTGCCGGTATTGCCACCGACAGCGACGGGACCATCTACGGCATTCTGAACGAATTCCTCGTCACGATCGACCCGGATGACGGTTCGGTGGACGAGGAGATCGCCGAGTGGGAAAACAATACCGATGATGGCTCCTACATTACCGACCTGACTTTCGTGGAAGGCCGCCTGCTCGGGCTGGTGGTTTATGAAACCGCCGAGGACACGATTCTCGTCGAGATCGACCCCGAGACCGGAGAGACAGAGGAGATCGGCGTGCTGCCGGGAGACATCGCGGCAATCACCTACGTTCCCTGATCCCGTTTAATCGAAATCGCAGTTATATCCGGCCCCGTTTCCTCATGACAGAGGAGACGGGGCTTGTGATTTTTCAGGATACTTCCCCGTCTGGCGGGCGGTCCTGCTCCACCAGAGCCACGAGCCCGGCGCTGCCCAGGTAGAGCAGCAGCATCGGGACGCCGAGGATGCTCATGGAGATCACGTCGGGCGGCGAGAGCACGGCCGCGATGATGGCGATGAGGAGCACCGCGACCCGGAAGCCGCCGAGCATCCCGCGGGCGGTGATGACGCCGAGGCGGGCGAGAACGAAAGACACGACGGGAAGCTCGAACACGAGGCCGAAGGCGACGAGCATGGTGGTCGCCTGCGTGAAGTATTCCTCCAGCTTGGGAATGGCGACGATGTCATCGGTTGCATAGCCCTGCACGAGGAACCGGAAACCGAACGGGAAGGCGACGGTGAAGCAGAATGCGACGCCAGCGGCAAAGGCGAGGCTGGCGGCGGTGACGAAGGGGAGGGCGAGCCGCTTCTCCTTCTTGTACAGGCCGGGGGAGACGAACGCCCACACCTGCCAGCAGACATACGGGAAGGCCACCACCAGCGCGGCGACGAGGGACACCTTGAGGTGGACCATGAAAGGCTCGGTGATCTTCGTGAACTGGAGGGTGCCGCCGGGCGGAAGGGCGGCCTTCAGGGGCTTGACGAAAAACGCCACGAGCTTGTCCGACTGGCTGTAGCAGGCGAAAAACGCGGCGCCGAGGGCGATCACGATCCTGATGATCCTGGAACGCAGCTCCTCCAGATGCTCGACGAGCGGCATCTCCCGGTCGCCGGGGGGGCGCGGCTCGGGGGTTTCGTCCGTCATCCGTCCCCCTTCGGCAGTTTCCCGGTGACGAAGGTTTCGAGGTCAGGGTCGGCGACGACTTCGGTGCTGGCGGCCGCCCTGGTGGCAGCGCCGGGCACATCCGCCGGGACTGGTCCGGTGCTGCCGGTTTCATCTTTCCCGTCTTTTGCCGGTTTGCGCCTGCGGCCGCCGGCATCGAGCCCGAGGAAATCCCGCGTCTCCACCTTCCCGGCGATGGTGTCGCTCACCTTGTCGAGGGCGGCGGCCGTCTTGCGGATCTCCCGTGGCATCTCGCCCAGTTCCTTCTCAAGGTCGCCCACGTTCTCGCGCAGCTCGGCGGAAATCTCCTCGGCGTAGCGGCGGATTTCGCGCCACAGGCGGCCCGCCGAGCGGGCCAGCCCCGGCAACCCGCGCGGTCCCACGACCACGAAGGCGATGACGAGGATGACGAGGATTTCGCCGAAGCCGATGTTGAACACGGTGCCCCCGCCTGGCGGCGTTGAATTGCCACCGGGGATATAGCATAGACGGCTTCGGACGGGCCGCAATCCCGGCCTTTTCGCATAGTTACGTTAATCATATGGCCACAGGGATCATCCGAGACGACCGGTTTCTCGCCCACGACATGGGAGCGGGCCACCCCGAATCGCCCGACCGGCTGCGGGATATCCACCGGGAACTGGACCGGCTGAACCTGATGCCGCGCCTCACACATCTGGAAGCCCGCCCGGCGGGCGAGGCCGACATCGTGCGGATTCACGACCCCGCCCTGTACCACCGGGTGGAGTTCCTCTCCAGCCGGGGCGGCGGCGGGCTGGATGGCGACACCTATGCCGCCCCGGAGACGTTCGAGGTGGCGCGGCTGGCCACGGGGGGGCTGCTGCATCTGGTGGAGGCGATCGCCACCGGTACGGTACAGAATGGCATCGCGCTGGTCCGTCCGCCAGGCCACCACGCCGAGCCGTCGCGTGCGATGGGGTTCTGCTTTTTCAACAACGTGGCAGTGGCGGCCGACCATGCGCTCCGTCAGACCGAATGGAAGCGGGTCGCCATCGTCGATTACGACATCCATCACGGTAACGGCACGCAGAACGCCTTTTACGGAAAGGGCGAGGTTCTCTACATCTCGTCCCACCAGTATCCCTACTATCCGGGCACGGGCCATTTCCGCGAAACCGGCACGGGAGCAGGCGAGGGAAAGACCCTGAACATCCCGTTGCCGCCGGGGCAGGGGGACGCCGAGTTCTTGTACTTGTACCAGCGCATCGTCCGTCCGGCGCTGGAAAAGTTCCGGCCCGACCTCATCATCGTGTCGGCCGGTTTCGACATCTACCGGCTGGACCCCCTGGGCGGCATGAAGGTGACCGAGCAGGGATTCGCCGAACTGTCGCGGCTTCTGGTCCGGGCGGCAGGCGATCTGTGCGGAGGCCGGGTGCTGTTCGCGCTGGAGGGCGGCTATCACACGCAGGGGCTCGCCGCGAGCGTCGGGAAGGTCGTGGGCGAACTGCTGGGCGACCCCGCCCAGCCGGTGACCGACCCGGAAACCGCCGCCCCCGGCATCCGGGAATACACGAAGGAACTCATCCACCATTTCCGGCCATACTGGGGGGCGCTCGGTTGAAGAAGGCCGCCATACTTCTCCTGTTCCTGTCTGCCTGCACGCTGGGCGACGATGTGCCGCCGGGAACTCCGTCGAGCGTGCTGTTCGATACGAACCTCAGGCACCTCTCCTGGGTTTCGACAGGTGACGACGGCGATCACGGCCGCGGCGCGCTTACCGACGTCCGCGCCGCCTTCGACCCGGATGACGCGAGCCAGGCGGCGTTCCGGCCGGAGAACGTTGCTGACACGGTGGTGATGGAAAACGTGCCGGGATCGGGCCTGTCGCAGACGCCGCGTGAATATCTGGTGAGACGCCTCAGCCTCGGGCGTCCGGTTTTCCTGCTCGTCGCGCAGCGCGACGAGGTGGGAAACGTTGGACCCTTCGCCACGGCTTCGGGTACGGATGAAAACGCGGACGGTTCGGTCTTCACCAACCTGCTCGACCTTGTGTGCCCGCTGGGAAGCACGCCGTCGTTGTCGGCCATCGCCGCAGGCGATCTGGACGGACTGCCGGGCGATGACATCGCCGTGGGCGACCCGGACAACAACCGGGTGCTGCTGTTCTATGGCGAACCCTACCGGCCGTTCGACCTGCTTCCGGCGGCGCGGTTCTGCGAGCCGGACGCGGTGCTGGACGGTGCGCTACTGGGCGGGCGGTTCGGCGCGGCGCTCTCCATCGGCGATGTGGACGGCGATGGTGCAGGGGAACTGCTGATCGGCGCGCCGGATTTCGACCGGAACGACGGCCTCGGCCCCCGGGGGGCGGTGTTCCTCGTCCGCGCCGGCGGGCAGCGGTCCGCGCCGGGCGATTTCCTGTCGATCCAGACCGGTCCGCAGCAGGGCTATGTCTCGAAGGTGATGTCGTCCGATCCGCCGTTCATCCGGTTCGCCAACCGGTTCACCGAATCGGTGGCCGGCAACCGCGAGCAGCAGTGGACCTACTACAGCGGCACGCCGATGCTGGCGGGCACGGACGCGGCATCGCTCGCCGATCCTGTTCACCATGTCGTGAACGGCCGCCTCCTGGACGGAGTGCAGGAGGGCTGGCTCTTCGAGATCACCAGCGGACCGAACCTGGGATTCCGGTGCCGGATTCACGGGCTGGAGGCGGTGCTGCCTGACGTGCTGCGGATCGTCCGGTGCGACCCGGCCGTCCGGAACGCGCAGGCGCTGACTCCGGCCACGGGCCAGTCGTGGAGGATTTACCGCGATCTTGCCGCCGGACGGACGCTGGTGACCGTGAAAGACAGTCCGTTCCTCGTCATGGGCGGACTCAGGAAGCCGGTGACGGCGCTGTCGCTCACGGGCGCAGGGGGGACCAGCGTTCCGCAGCTCGCGATCCTGGGCCCGGTGCCGGTGGCGAACAGCCTGCCGTCCGGTTTCGGTGAGGTGATCGAGGCGCGGGGTGATATCAACGATGACCGCATCGCCGACGTGGTGCTGGGGCTGTCGGGACTGGATGGCGTCTCCTGGGCCGAACGCGACGTGCCGCTCGCCGAACGGGGCGCGGTGTTCGTGCTCTTTGGCGACGGGCGGTTCACGGCGATCACCGGCGAGGGGCCAAACACGCTGCCCAGCGGCATCCGCGATCTGGCGCGCTTCGATGCCCGCCCGGATGTCGTGTTTCTTGGTGAAAATGCAGGCGACCGGCTGGGTACCTCGGTGGCCACGGGCGTCACGGCCCGGACGAACCCCGCCACGCCGGAGGCCGAAGACCCGATGGTGCCGTATTTCGGGCTGGCGATGGGTGCGCCCGGAGCCGTTGCGGACGGCCGGGCTTCGGCCGGGAAAGTGTATGCGTTTCTCGTGGACCGCTACCTGAAGTCGCGGGACTGGCGGGCGCCGGGTTCGCTGTCCGATGGCGTCTACAACTTCAGCGACCCGGACGGGCCGGACGGGCCGCTTCTTTCCGATCACGGGCATTTCGAGATCTGGGGCGCGGAGGCGGGGGACCGCATCGGCCTTGCGCTGGAACTTGGGGGCGATTTCAACCTGGATTCGGTCGCCGATCTCGCCGTGCTGGGCGCCGGAACAGGCGGCGAGGGAATACTGTACCAGTTCCTGGTGACACCCTACCATCCGGCCCCGCCTCAGGCGTATGTCGTGGATCCGGACGTAACGGGCGGTTCGCCGTTCTACCCGGTCCAGACGATCAACATGGGCAACAGGGACGTGAACCGCCGCGTGGACCTGAACGGCGACAGCCTGCTCGATCCGCACGAGGACCGGTGCGTGTTCTGCATCCTGAACCTCGCCGAGCCCGACATCTTCGGTCTGCCGCAGGTGGCGATGGTGGGCGGCCCGGATGCGGTGGTGACGGGACCCCTGTTCGCGGCCGACACGATTCCGGATGGTCTCGATGATCTTTCCTTTCTGGCGGAAACCCCCGCCGGGACCGTCCCGGTGGTGCTGAATGGCCTCGTGGCAGGAACCGCCCCCTGGGTGGCTCCGGATGCCGATGTCTGCACCATCACGGAGCTTGTCCGGGTCGTTCAGATCTATTCCAAACCCGAGGATGTGGCGCTGGCGGTCGAGTCCGCGCTCCGGGGCCGGACCTGCGACGCGCTTCCACGTGTGCGGGGGAAGATCAGGGGCCGGGCCTCGGCGCAGCAGGGGATCGATCCGGTGCTGGACGGCAATGACGGATCGCTGGGCGCGGTGGGGCGGGATTTCCGGGGCCGCGTGACGATCGACGTGGAGCCGATCGCCGCCGCTCCGCGGTTCTTCCGCCGGCTGGAGGAAGCCGCGCCCGACGCCGGTAACGAAAACACAGTGCGGGTGCATATCAACCGGCTGCCGCTGGAGTCCCGGGAAGTGTGGGGGCCGGTGCTCACCACCGGGCGGCCGCCGGAGGCGGGCTACTTCACCGTTCCACCCGCCGCGTATCATGGTGCGGCCGATGTGAGCGGCGACGGGCAGCCGGATTTCATTGTGATCAGTGGCAGCGACGCTCACGTGCTTCACTAAGTATTTGTTAAAGCAGAGCCGGCCGCGAGACGGGCCGGAAACCGGATAAAGCGTTTACATCCAGCCGGGTGATGTGTAATCTTTGACAAGCCGGGAAATGTGGGGCGTGCCCGCTGCCGTGAACCAGGAGGCGCTCGTGCGTCGATCGATTTCGTTTCTTGTAACCGCAACTCTTTTGGCCGGACTGATGGGTGCTTGCGCCGTCAAGTCCCGGCAGGAACTCTCGCCGGTCATCTATGCGCGTGAGCGCAAATACGGATATGTCTACAAGGTCAACGTGTCGGCCTCCTCGACGCAGGAGCAGGCCACTGCGTTTCTGGACGACGTGGTCGAGCGGTTCCGGACTTTTTACCAGACCAGCACCATTCCACTCCAGGCCGATGCTGGCGAGCTGGATTTCCAGAAAGTGCTGTTCACGGGTGCCCTTAACGACGTTGACGACATACTGGTGATCGAGGGGCAGTTCAGCGGCAACACGTTTACCGGCGGTGTCCGCATCCTGAACACCACGGTCGGCCAGGCGGTATTCAACGAGGCCGTCCAGGGCGGTTCGGCCGAAGGCGTGTGGATGTCGCTGGAGTCGAAGATGCTGGCCAGCTACCGCGACCCCAACCAGTTCGCGGTCTATGACGCAGTCAAGATCGTGCGTCGCTACGAAGATCGCGCCGCGCTCAAGCTCAAATACGCCGACGGCACGGTCCGCGAGACGCTTCCGCCGGTGGCGCTGTTCCGCACACTGGAAAAGGCGGAAAAGGACCGCATCGCCCGCGAGCTGTCACGGGCCCGGGCGGTGATGCAGAAGATTCAGAAAGAGTATGAGTTTGGCCAGCGCCGTGTGCTGAGCAGCGACGACACCGTGCTGATCGGTTACGTGGAAAACGAGATCGTGCGTGTGTCCCGCATTCTCGATTTCTACGAGGAAGAGATCGCCGACGCCGAAAGCACGTTCGAGCTCAGGTTCGAATACACGAACCTGACCCCGCAGTTCCAGGGCTACTTCGCCGAGGCGGCGAAACGGATCGACCTGGAATCGACACTACAGCTTTATACCAAGAAGCCGGTGACGCTGAACATCATTTATGACCCCACGAACGATGTGGGAACGGTATATCTGCAGCTCCAGCTCAATCAGGCGGGTTACCTGGAGTTTCTCCACACCAAGCCGCAGATGCATGCCGATACGCGGGTGCTCCGGCTGGAGATGTATAACCGCGTGATGGGCAAGCTGGTGCAGTACCGAACGGCACTGAAGGAAGTGACACCGCTGCAGTTCCGGAACGTGGTGGACAAGTTCTCGGTTGCGCTGGAACTGGTGCGGCCCCGCATGGGCTATGTTCAGGTTCCGATCCTGGTGCAGGACGGCAGGCTGGTCATGCCGGGCGACCTGCGCGTGAAGCTCTGCAATTTCGACCCGATTCTCGTCCAGTCGGCCAAGCCCGAGTTCACCCGGCGCGAGAGCCTGTTCGCGCTGGGGCCGGGGCAGGACCCGACCGGTGCCCGCCTGCCGTGGGGCAACCTGTACGAATTCTTCCAGATGGCCGACTACTACGGTGTTGAGCTGCGCCCTGCCTGTGACGACAGCGGCGGTGAAATCCCCAGCGTCGTGAAAGAGTAGCGGATTGCCTGGTATTGAAGCCTGGGGCCCGGCGGCAGCGCCGGGCCTCTTTACTTGAAGCCGCCGGTCATGGCGAAGAACGCCTTGATCTTCTCGTTCGTCTCGCGGAGGCGGGACGACAGGGTCCGCACGAATGTCCACAGGATAGGGGTGGCAATCTTCTCGTCCACGAACAGGAGCTGCTCGAAGTCGCCCCGGGATATGGTGGCGCATTTGGTCGCCTTGTTGGCGATGGCGTGAGTCGAGCGTTCGATGTCGTCAATGAGGGCCATTTCGCCGAAAAACGAGCCTTCCTTCAACATGGCGAGAGCTTCCTCGCCCACGCCGGGTATCATCTTCGAGATGCGGACCTCGCCCGACAAGACCATGTAGAGCTTGTCGCCCTTGTCGCCTTCATTGAAGATCCTGTCGCCTGCCTTGAAGGTTTCTTCCTTGCAGATGGCGGCGATCTTGGCGATACCGTCCTCGTCCAGGCCTTCGAAGAGATACATTTTCTTGAGCTGTTCGGCGTCCATGGGGCTCCGGCCGCGTCTGATTCTGCCTCACACAGTGTTGACGGCTGATGGGCAGGATATAGCCGCCCCCGCGGCGGTTTTCCATATGGCGGCCCGGGCAGGATGCAAAAGGCCTTGGCTCCGGTACGGGCCATGAATTACACCATACACCATGCGAGTATCGAGAAGATGCGAGTATGCCCTCCGGGCCCTGCTCGAGCTGGGACTCCAGAAGCCGGGCGGCCGCCCGCTGACTGTCGGCCAGATTGCCCGTGCGCAGCGCGTCCCCGAAGGGGTGCTGGCTAACCTGCTTGTCCTGCTGAAGCGGGCCAAACTGGTGACGAGCGTACAGGGGGCGCGGGGCGGGTTCTACCTTGCGAAAAAACCGGCTGAAATCACGCTGGGCGAGGTACTGCGGCTCATTGACGGGCCGGTGGCAGTGGCGCCGATCAAGTGCCTCGCCGGGGAACGGCCGAAGGAGTGCGCCGAGTCGGAGTGTTCCTACTACGACGTTTGGGGCGAGGTGCGCGACGCCATTAGCCGGATCGTGGACGCGACCACGCTGGAAAATGTCATCGACCGTTCCCGTTCGCAGCGCGAAGGCCGCCCAATCCAGATCATGTACTACATCTAGGGCGCGGGCGGTTTCCCCGCCGGCGGTTTTGGGGCCGGGCTTTTCCCGTCCGCAAACTCCACGACGGTGATATCCCGGCGGATATCAATGCCGTTCAGGGGCGTGCCGCCGGAGCCAGTGTCAACGGCGATGCGGGTGCCGGACGGCGACCAGAGGGCGTAGCGGATATTGGCCCTGAGAATGACCTCGCCCGTCTCGGTGTCCTTCCCCAGCAGGGTCAGTTCGTCGAAGGCCGAGCCGTTCCACCGGGCCCAGAAGCCCCGCCCGCCGCTCCAGCGCCAGTGGCCATCGGCATCTCCGGGGAGCGGACGCAGCTCGGTCCGCTGGCCGGTAGAGAGGTCATGCCGGAACAGCCGGAACCGGACGAAATCGGTCGAACTTAGCAGTATGGTTCGCGGCGGCATCCACTGCTCGAACCGGCTGCCGAGGCCCGGTTTGGCGGCGGGGAGGCGGACGGTATTGAGCGTCTGGGTGTTCAGGAACAGGAGCGAATTGCCGGCGGGCTTTCCGGCCTTGTCCCGCTGAAGCGTGGCCAGGACAAGGTCAAGCTCGCGGGGTCCGCCCCAGAGGGCGATGAAATCGTTTTTCCTGAGTGCGGGGGATGACGTAACGGGATTGATCGCCGCCGTGACCGGATTGAGATACCAGGGCCATCCCTGCTTGAGGAAGTAAAGGCGGCTTCCGGTGTCGCTCCATGAAAAATCATCGATCCCCTCGGCGTCGATGAGCACCGGATCGGGAGCGGGATCGGCATCCCACCTCAGGATGGCGAGCACGGAAGGGTTTTCGCCCGGCTCCCCAAGGAGAAACGCGGCGAACGGCCCAGACGGGGGGCACCGGAGTGTACGCAGGTGCTTGCCTTCGAACCGGGTGAGCACCCGGCTGGTTCCATCTGGCTCGCGGAGAACCACCTGTCCGCGTGCATAGAAAAGGGGGTGAACGACCGGCGAACCGGGTCCGGTGTCTCCGGTTTCCACTTTCTGCCAGAAGGCGGAATCGGTTCCGGCAGGGTCGTAGTCCGGTTCCGACCGGATGTAGAGCAACCGGTCGCCTTCTACCCAGCAGGGCGTGTGGCTGAGGCCGTCGGCCGTAATCTGGCGGACCGTAAACGGTTTCGGAGCCGCTGTTTCTTCTTTCCCTGGATCGGGCCGGAGCAGCCGTTCGTGTTCCGGGACGGCAGGATCGGGGGTTTCCGGCGTGAAGGGTTTGCCGCTGGGGAGATCGGGGAGTTGGGCAGGGTCTCCGGTAGAGTCAGGCCGTCCGCTCGGAAGATCGGAGGGCGGGTGCTGGGCTGCGCCCGTACCCGGCAGTCCGGCTGCAAGGAGCGACAGGAGCAGGATGAACCGGAACCGTATCAATCGGGCAGCCTCGTCATGGTGCGGCCAGCTAGTGCGGGCAGTTTCGAGTGTAGCCGTTCGGAATCTGAACGGGGAACCGCTCCGGGTGAAATCGGGTTCATTCAAGCTACTGAAATCACTCGCGTAAATATCTATCCGGCAGGGCGCGGAAATTGAAGCTGCGGGAGGTGTCGATAGGTCCGTTGGGCAAGGAGAACCGAAACACATGCTGGCTGTTACCCGGAGTGCCGCCGTGCTGGGAATTGACGCCTATCCGGTCGGGGTCGAGGTGGATCTGCAACTGGGGCTTCCGCATGTCTCGACAGTGGGGCTCGCCGAGGCGGCCGTTCGGGAGGGAAAGGACCGGGTACGGGCGGCGGTGAAGAACTCCGGCTTCGACTTTCCCGGCCGGCACGTGACGATCAGCCTTACCCCCGCCGATATCCGGAAGGACGGCTCGGCGCTGGACCTCCCGATTGCCATTGCGATCCTGGCTGCCACCGGACAGGCACCCGCTGGCCGCCTTTCCGGGTTTCTCCTCATGGGCGAGCTGTCGCTGGATGGCGCGCTCCGTCCGGTGCGGGGCGTGCTGCCCGTGGCGGCACTCGCCGCTCGTCTCAAGGTTGAGGGGCTTCTGGTGCCGCGGGAGAACGCCGCCGAGGCGGCCGTCGTGACGGGGCTCAGGGTTATTCCCGTGCAGACATTGACCGAAGTGGTGAAGTTCCTCGCTGGAGAGCTGGAAATCGGACCGGCCAGACCGGCTCCGCCGCCAGAGGCCCCGCCACTGGCGGCGACCGACTTGCAGGACATCAGGGGGCAGGAGCACGCCAAGCGGGCGCTGGAGGTGGCCGCAGCCGGTGGGCACAACATCCTGCTGATCGGACCGCCGGGGGCGGGCAAGACGATGCTCGCCCGCAGGTTCCCGACGATCCTGCCGCCGCTCAACTTCGAGGAGGCCCTCGAAACGAGCAAGGTCCACTCTGTCCTGGGGATGCTTCCCAGGGGCGGTGGCCTTCTGCGCGAGCGCCCGTTCCGGGCCCCGCACCATACGCTCTCGGATGCGGGGCTGATCGGCGGTGGCGCGATTCCCAAGCCGGGCGAGGTGTCGCTCGCCACCAACGGCGTGCTGTTTCTCGACGAACTGCCGGAGTTCCAGCGCAACGTGCTGGAAGTCCTCCGGCAGCCGCTGGAGGAGGGCCATGTGACCCTTTCGAGGGCGGCCGTTTCGCTCACCTATCCGGCGAAGTTCATGCTGGTCGCGGCGATGAACCCGTGCCCCTGCGGCTATCTGGGTGATGCGTTCCATGAGTGCACCTGCTCGGTCGAGCAGATCCGGCGCTACCGCTCGCGGATATCGGGCCCGCTGCTGGACCGGATCGACATCCAGGTGGAGGTGGGCGCGGTCCGGTACCGGGACCTTGCCGACACCCGGCGCGGGGAAAAATCGTCCGAGGTGCTGAAACGGGTGGTGGAGGCGAGGCAGGTCCAGTCCCGCCGGTTCTCCCGCAGCGGCATCCATGTCAACGCCCGGATGACCCCGGCCCTCCGGCGAGAACAGTGTCCGCTGGCCCCGGAAGCCGAGCGGCTCATGGAGCGGGTGGTGGACCGGCTGGGTCTTTCGGCCCGGGCCTGGGACCGGATCATCAAGGTGGGCCGGACGATCGCCGACCTGGACGGCTCCGATATCATCGGTCCGGCGCATCTGGCCGAGGCGGTCCAGTACCGGAGTCTCGACCGGCCGCTCAGGCAGGAGGCCGCGTAAAAATGAGGGCGGCGGGTTTTCCTATTCCGCCTGACGGCCGACGCCGAGCCACCAGGTGAAGCGTCCAGTCAGGCGGTTGATGAAGTTGCTGCGTGGCAGGAAGCCGAACAGGGGCCGGCGGCGGAGCCCCATTTTCTGCGCAAGCAGGTTCAGTTCCTTGTGGTCGCCGTGCATGGCAAGCCCCTGCAGAAGCGCGTCGGAGGCCCGCGAGCGGTCCTTCACATGAAGAGTGGCCTTCACCAGGTTCGCCATGCATTCGGGCCGGTGGAATGATTTTTCGGCTGCCGCCTCGCAAAGATGGATGCCACGGTCGGTGTCGGCACCGGAGAGGGTGAGCGCAAGCCCCAGATATGACTGGACAAGCGTATCGCCGGGGCTTTCCGTGTCCAGTTGCCGGAGCACCTTGAGCGCATCGTAGGGGTGGCCCATCCTGAAATGGCGGACAGCCGATGCCAGCCGCTGCATCTTCTCGCGGTTATCCACGCGCCTTGCCTCCCATCACCTGATCGAATGTGCATCTAGTATCCGGTACAGGAACGGGCCGATGCAACGGGAAAATGAACCGTAACGAAACACTAAGATTAACCGTGTTTCATAGAGGGAAAGATGCAGTTTCTTGCTAGAGAAGCGTCCCGCCGAGGAAAATCTGGGCGGCGGTAAAGTAGATGATGAGTCCAGAGACGTCGACCAGCGTCGCCACGAACGGGGCCGATGCGCTGGCGGGGTCGAACCCGAACCGGCGGATGATGAACGGAAGCATCGAGCCTGCAATCGTTCCCCACAGGACGACGCCGACAAGGCTGCTGCCGACGGTGAGGGCCAGAAGCCCGGAGTGGTCGCCATAGCTGTCGAACAGGAACTCCCACAACAGTATCTTGGACAGTCCCAGCAGGGCGAGAATCATTCCCAGCCCGAAGCCCGCGCCGATCTCCCTGCGGATGATCCGGGTCCAGTCACGAAGGCGGACTTCGCCAAGAGCCATGGCGCGGATCACCAGCGTGGCCGCCTGCGAGCCGGAGTTGCCGCCGCTCGAAATAATGAGCGGGATGAACACCGCGAGCACGACGGCCTTGGTGATGTCGTCCTCGTAGCGGGCCATCGCACCCGTTGTCAGCATCTCGCCCGCGAACAGCAGGGTCAGCCAGCCGCCCCGTTTTTTGATCATCTCCCACAGGCCGGTCTGGAGGTAGGGCGCGTCGAGGGCCTCCATACCGCCGAACTTCTGGGCGTCCTCGGTGGCCTCTTCCTGAACCACGTCCACGATGTCGTCCAGAGTGACGATGCCCTGCATCTTGCCGTCGGCATCGACGACCGGCAGCGCCAGGAAGCTGTGCTGCTTGAACAGGGCCGCGACGGCCTCCTGGTCCATGTCCGCCCGGACGGCGACGGGCTCGGGGTTCATGATCTCCCGCACCGGCTTGTCGGGGGGGGAGGCAAAAAGGTCCCGGAACGAGACGACGCCGATCAGCCGCTGGGCCGAATCCAGCACATAGATGTAGTAGATCGTTTCCAGGTGCGACCGGCCCTGCTTCTGGAGGTACCGGATCGCCTCGTCCACCTGCATGTCGGCCCGGATCCGGGCGAACCGGGGGCTCATCAGGCCGCCGGCATCGTCCTCGGCGTAGGCCATGAGGGCATTCACTTCCCGGCGCGTGGTTTCGTCGAGCAGGGCGAGGAGTTCGGGGCGGTGCTCCTCGTCCGTTTCCTGCAGGACGTCGGCCACGTCGTCCGGGGCGAGAAGCCGGATCCACAGCCGCTTTTCACCAGGGGGGACACGCTCCAGAATTTGTGCCTGCCCGAGCGGATCGAGGCTCTGGAAGAACTCCCCGGCCTCGTCGCGGGCGAGAACGATGAACCCCTCGGCGCGCTCCTCGGCCGACAGCGCGGACCAGACATCGCGCAGTTCATCGACCGTGAGGCGTTCGGGGGCCGGTTCGGGCAGCATGTGAAACCTCCCTAGGGACAGGGGCGTGGAAGCGGGCCGGCAAGACCGGCGGCGGGTTCACGTTGTCTGCGACAGGCTCCGGCGGAGCGGGGCGAAAAGGGTTTCGTTGAAAAGTTTGGCTCCGGTGCCTGGACTCGAACCAGGGACAGGCGGATTAACAGTCCGCTGCTCTACCAACTGAGCTACACCGGAGTGTCAGCGGGCCGCAAAAAAGTCCGCCGGGGCCACTTGATAGCCAGTCGCCGCCGTGAGGGCAAGGGGGCTTGAGGTGGAAAGGCGGGGATCAGGCGCGTCCGGTCTGGTAGCGGCACCGGCGGCAATGGCTCCGGCATAAACGATGACCTGCCAGCGTTCGATCTGTTGGCGGGTCAGCACCGGGGGCGGGACTTCACACCTTCCCCGCGTCGTCCACGCTGGTCTTGGGAACGTCGGGGATGTCGTCCATCTCGTCGTCCTCAAGGGGCGGGGGCGGAAGGCGGGCTTCGAGGTCGGCGAACGAGAGCCCTTGGCTCGTCGTGTGGGCGGCGAAGGGCCCATCGGGGACGTTCTCGGTGATTTCCTCGGACTTCTGTTCGAGGATTTCCTTGAGCGGCGGCATCTGTTCCAGGGATTCGAGGCCGAAGAACTCCAGGAATTCGGCCGTGGTGCCCAGCAGTTCGGGGTGGCCGGGGACGTCCTTGGTGCCGACGGCGCGGATGAACTTGCGCTCCTGAAGCGCCCGGATCACGGCACCCGAATCGACCCCGCGGACCTCGTCGATCTCGGCCCGGGTCACGGGCTGCTTGTAGGCGACGATGGCGAGCGTTTCGAGGGAAGGCTGGGTCAGGCGGAACAGCCGGGTGCCCGACAGCCGGCGGATCCAGGCGGCGTTCTCCGGTATCGTGCGGACCTGATAGCCGCCCGCGACGGCCACGATCTGCACGCCCCGGCCCTCGCCGGGTTCTTCCTTCGCCCACTGGGCGAGCAGCTTTTCAAGTTCCTTCTTCGTCGTTTCCGGAATGGCGGCCGCGAGGTCGGAGGCCCGGAGCGGGCGGCCGTTCACGAACAGGAGGCTTTCCACGACCGACCGCAGCCGTTCAGGCGGCAGCTTCTGGCGCGGCGCGGGGTTGTCGCCCCCCTCCGTCACGGTTCCGGTCTCTTCCTGCTCGTTTTTCCTAGCCACGGTATCCGCCGCCTTCTTCCTCGGTATTGCCCAGTGCAGCCTGTGCGTGCTCCGCATCCAGGGTTTCACGCGGGTCGATCCAGAATTCGTCCTCGCCGGCACCCTGCTCGATGCGGACCATGCGGAGGCGTGCCAGTTCCAGGATGGCGAGGAAAGTGATGACCACCTGCTGGCGGTTCCGGTCGCCGGCGAACAGCGAGGTGAACTGGCGCCGGCCGCCGGACCTCAGCCCGTCAATCAGCTGCATGACGCGGGCCCGGATCGTGATCTCCTCGCGGGCGACTTCCTTGAGGTTGGCTTCTGGCAGCCGCTCCAGAACCTTCTTGAATGCGCGCAACAGGCCCATGAACTCGACCGGCTCGATGGTCTCCTCGCCGGGCGGGAGCTTTTCCTCGACGGGCAGTTCGCGGGTGAAGGTATCGCGGCCCAGAATATCCCGCTTGCCCAGTTCGATGGCCGCTTCCTTGAACCGCTGGTATTCGATCAGCCGCCGCTGGAGTTCGGCCCAAGGGGGCTCCGCCTCGGCCTCCTCACCGGTGTCTTCCACGGGAATCAGCATTTTCGACTTGATGCGGGCGAGTTCGGCCGCCATGGCGAGGAACTCGCCCGCCATGTCGATATTGAGCTCCTTCATCAGCTCGATGTACTCGAGATACTGCTCGGTGATGAGCGAAATCCGGATGTCGAAGATGTTGACGCGGCTTTTCTGGACGAGGTGAAGCAGCAGGTCGAGCGGCCCTTCAAAGAGCGGAAGCTCAAGGTCGTAGTCGAACTCGCTCTCGAACTGTTCTTCGGTTCCGGCAGTCATAAGCACTTCAGCCATTCCGCCATAGCACCCGGCACGGGGGGCCACAACTGGGCTCCGTTGCCCGTCGTGTCAGTCTGCAGGGGGGCGGACCTTCAGATGCAGGAGTATTTCATCCCGGGTGAGAGCCGTAAAAGTCCCGTCCTTGCGGATGACCGGGATGGCGTTCACACCGTCGCGGAGCATGAGGGCAAACGCGGTGGAGAGGGAGTCGTCCTCGGCCACGGGATGCAGGTCGGTGCGGGCCAGCGCACCGGCCAGCGCGAGATCAATGGCGGCACTGCCAATGGGATAGTGCAGAATATCGTTGGACAGCAGGAACCGGAGCGCGGAGTCCGGCGGGTCGTCCTTCCCCTTCACGAGGGCGATCGGGGCCAGCATGAGGATTAGCCGCGTGGCGGGTTCCCCGGGATCGAGCACCGGTATGGTGGCGGCGCTCACGGGGAGCGCGTCGCGCACGGGCAGGTCCTCTCCGGTTGGCTTGAGCCAGATATCCTCGGCCGACTCGGGCCGGTCCTTCTGGGCGGAATAAAACGATGTGTTGCCGAGAAGCCGGAAGGTGATGAACGTCGTCCACAGGGCGGGGATCATCAGCGTGTAACGCCCCGTGACTTCGGACACGAGCAGGACACCCGACAGGGGGGCCCGGGAGAGACCGCCATAGAAGGCCGCCATTCCGACGACGGCGCTTGCCGCGACGGGCGGGGCGAAAGGCGGATAGAGCGTGCCGATGGCGGTGGAGACGAGCGCACCCAGCAGGCCTCCGATCGTCACGGCGGGAGCAAAATCCCCGATCCCGGTGGCCGTGCCGATTCCGATGGCGGAGAAGATGATCCTGAGCCCGAGCACGGCCGCGAGCAGAATGAGCGCATTGTCCAGGTGGGGATCGACAGCACCGGCCCGGAACAGCTGGTAGCCGTCGCCCAGCAGGGCAAGCGCTTTTTCAGGGTTTATTCCCGACTGGATAATCAGGGCGACGGTGGTCCCGAGGCAAAGCCCTCCTGCGAGGGAGATTCCGGTACGTCGCCACGAGTCTCCCGCATATTTCTGGACCTTGTGGATCAGCCCGTGAAAGAAGCGGCCCGTGACAGCACAGGCGGCCCCGAGCAGCGCATAACCGATCAGTTCGGATGGATGGTCGAACGGCTGGGCGTCGAGCGGCAGGGCAGGGCCAAAGCCGTATGCCGTCGCGTAAACACAGAAGGCGGCGATCGAGGCGGGGACCGACACAAACAGGACGCGGGCCTCGATGCCCATGGACCGGTACAGGACTTCGGCAGCAAAAATCGCGCCGGCGATGGGCGCCTTGAAGAGCGAGGCGATGCCGGCGCCCATGCCGGCGGCCAGCAGGGCCCGGCGGGGAAGTGGCGGAAGCCGCATGAACTTGATGACAGTGGCCCCGACGGCAGCGCCCATGTAGCCGATGGGGCCTTCGCCGCCGCCGGCGCTGCCGCTCCCCAGGGCGAGCACCGACTGGATGAACTTGTGCCAGAGTGTGCGGGTCTTCAGCCGCTTGCCATCGTGATAACGGGCGATGGCGACATTGATCCCGCCGGTGGCGGCCTCGCCGAGCAGCCAGGCGCCGATCGCTGTCGCGACGGCGCAGCCGGTGGCGGTGATGGCGACGAGCGAGATGAGACCCGGCAGTCCCCAGGTCCCGTCCGGCGAGGCGGCCATGATGACCAGTTCGCGCAGGCCGTGGGTGGCCTCGGTAAAGGCGATGGCGAGCAGGCCGACCGCAGCGCCCACGACCAGGGCGCCGAACTCGGGCGATTCGAGTATCCGGTCCCGGGTTCGCCGGCCGAAGGACCGGAGTCCGCGACCGGTCACTGGAGGTGAAGCCAGATCAGAGGGATGTGCCGGAGGCGGAGGGGTTCGGTTCACGGGGGCTTTTCAGTTCCTGAGCTGGAATTTGACGGGAAGGGTGGCGCGGACGGCGACCGGTCTCGTGCCAATGCGGGCCGGGCTGAACCGGGCCGCACGGACCGAGCGAAGGGCGCTTTCGACAAAGAGCGGGTCGGCCGCCTCGCCCGCCGCCGGCCTGGCGGCGATGACCGAGCCGTCCGGCGCAATGTCCACCTCGATCCGCACGATCGCTTCGTGTCCGCTCCGGCGGGCAGCCTCGGGGTAGCGGGGCGGGGCGAAGTCGAGAAAGCGGGGGAATTCGGTGACTGACGACAGGGATGCAAAGGCGGGCGGTTCGGTGGTGGGAACGCCGCCGCCGGAGTAGGCGAGCGCGTCCGTTGGCGGAATATCACGGCCGGTATCGGGCGGAACGGCCAGCGTGTTCCCGGCGGGTGCTTCGGCAGCGCCGGTCTCCGGCAGGGGATTCAGGCTTTCCGGCGCAACGCCGAACTTGACCGGTGTCGCGCCGGTGGCTGCGGCCACCGCACTGCGCGAGGGCGGCGGAGGTGCTTCCGGGACAGGGCTGACGGTGGTGATCAGTGGCTCGTCGGCGCCCGGTTCTGACGGAACTGGCGCGGGAGCATCGGGCAGCAGTTCCACGAGCACCAGTTCGGGCGGCCTGGCGGAGTAGGTGGTTTCACCGAAGCTGCTGATCATGGGCCCCAGCACGGCGGCATGAACAGCGGCTGAAATGGCGAGGCTCGCCAGAAGGAGCCTCCGGGGGCTGATGGCCGCAGGCCGTACCAACTGCTCACGGGCAGCGCTCACGGCGGAGGTTCTCCCTGGGGCGGCGCGGACGGGACCGGCTGGACGCCGGGGTCCAGATTGATCCCGAAGCGGGTGACGCCGTTCGCTTTCAGAAGTCCCATCACCTCGGTCACGCGGCCGTGACTGGCGCGGCGGTCGCCCTGTATCAGCACGGTCGCCTGCGCGGGACCGCCCCCGGTTTTCGCCAGTTCGGCAGTAATGGCTTCAGGCGTGGCGGGCGCGCCGTTCAGGTACAGGCGGTCGCTTTCGTCGATCACGATGGAGAAAGTGCCGGGCACGGCGCCGTCTCCGGCGGCGGCAGCGGGCAGGTTGATGCGGATGGCCTGCTGGTCGAGGAAGTTCGCCGTCAGCATGAAGATAATGAGAAGCACAAGGACAATATCCACCAGCGGGACGATGTTGATCTCCTCGATCATCCCGTCGCCGGTGTCCGGTGTACCGCCTGCCACGGGGTCAGCCTCCCTTTTTGGGGGCCGGGTGGTCCGGCGCATGGGCGATGACGGCATGGGCGAGGCCATCCAGTTCGCGCTCGATGCGGGCGATGCGGCGGCGGCAGATGTTGTTGAAGATGACGGCGGGGATGGCGACGATAAGCCCCACCGCCGTTGCGACGAGCGCGGTCGAAATCCCGGCCATGACGGCTCCCGGCTGCGCACTGCCGCTGTGGATGGCAGCGGCGAGGTCGCGGAATGCCTGGATGATGCCGAGAACCGTTCCCAGAAGGCCGACAAAGGGGGCATTGCTGCCGACCGTGCCCAGGACCGCCACCCGGCGCTCCAGATCGAGGCGCAGGAAGGCCCGGGCGGAATCGATGGTCTCGCGGACGCCAGCCTTGCCGAGATGGCTGCTCCGGATACCGGCGGCAACTGCCTTGCCGGCGGCGCCCAGCCGGTATTCAGCCTCGCTGGCATAGGCATCCAGCGTGCCGGCGTTGGCCTGCTCGTTCAGACGGTCCAGTTCGCGGCGGCCATCGAAGGTGGCGGCGCGCAGGTAAACGAACCGTTCGATGAAGATCGCCAGCGAGGCGAAGCTGGCAAGACCCAGCAGGGCCAGCAGGGCATGTTCGCCGGTCGAGAGGAGGGTTTGCATAATGCGTGTGTTCGGCCTCCGGTCTTTCCTTTAAGCCGCTTCGGGACGGTGAGGCAAGGCGGGATAAACCAGTGGTGTGTCCCCATTGGCATGAAAGTTGTGTTAGCTTCCGGGGACGGGATTCAGCTCAAAAGGGGGCACCCGGCGGCAGGGACAGGATGGAATTCCCCGGTTTTATTCTGAGGTTTATCGAGTACGCCGGACTGTTCGGCCTTCTTGCCGGTGTTCCGGTGCTGATTACCGTCCTGTCAGGGTCGCGCCGGCCCGCGGGCTATTTCGCGGTGATGGGGCTGCTTCTGACGTCCGGTTTCGCCATCTGGCGCGAGCTGCTCCAGCCTCCGCCTCCACCACCTCCAGCTCCGCCGCCGGCCATCGTACTGAAGAAGCTTGGCCCGGTAGAGGAACCGCCACCACCACCACCACCTCCTCCTCCGGAGCCCGAACCGGAACCTCCGCCGCCCGAGCCTTCAAAACCGGTACCGGTGAAAAAGTGCGCCAACGAGGTGATGGTGAGCCGGCTCGATCCGGGCACCCGGCGGCTGAACGTGACGGCCTGCGGCGCCGACGCGAAGAAGGCCCGCGAGACGGTCATCGCCGAGGCGTTCGGCAACGGTCAGCGTGGGGCCCGCCGTGATGACTTCCACCGGTTCCCGGCGGGCTGGCGGGCTGCCGTGACCGATGCCGTATCGGATACGGTGAAGGAGATTTCGGAAAAAACATCCCCGCGCGGCGTGACCATCGAGGCCTATATCGCGCTGGACGAGTTCACCCAGCAGCTCCGGGCGATCGGATTTGCCGGGAAGGAGATCCGCCCGTCGTTCCGGATCGACAACGCGGGCATTCTGGGGAGCGTCACGCCGTCCGAGATGGAGCAGGTGATCCTGGACCGTCTCAAGCGGCAGTCCCGGTACGCGGTGTCGGGTGGCTTCTATGCGGACTCGAAGCTGATCCGCGACGAAGTGCGCAATCTGGATGTGCTCCACAAGCAGGTGCGGTACATCCTCGATGTGACAGACCTGGTGCCTCTCAGGGCATCCGAGGAGGCCGAGGAGCATTTGTACGTGATACGGGTGCAGCTTGGCGCCAGCGACTGACAGTTCCAGGAGAAATCATGAAGGCATGGCAGGTCACAGAGTGGTGCGAGCCCTCGCAGATGAAGCTCGTCGAGGTTGCACCCTCGCAACCAGGAAAAGGCGAAATCAGGATCCGTAACGGCGCGGCCGCGCTCAACTTCTTCGATATCCTTATGGTGCAGGGGAAATACCAGCACAAGCCGCCGTTCCCGTTCACGCCGGGAGGCGAGGTGGCCGGAACCGTGGAGGCCGTCGGGCCGGGGGTAACGGCGTTCAGGCCGGGCGACCGGGTGATGGCGATGGTGAGCACCGGCGGCTACGCGGAAGAAACCGTGGTCCCGGCGGACGCGGCTTACCGGATTCCGGACACGATGGGATTTGCCGAGGCGGCGGCCATGCCGATCGTCTACCAGACATCCTATTTCGCCCTGAAATATCGCGCCCATCTCAAGGCAGGCGAATGGCTGATCGTCCATGCGGCGGCGGGCGGGGTGGGCTCGGCCGCCGTCCAGATCGGCAAGGCGATGGGGGCAAAAGTGATCGCCTGCGTGGGCGGGGCGGACAAGTTCGCCTTCGTGAAGGAACAGGGCGCTGACGAGGCCCTCGACTACCGGGACGGAGCGTGGGTGGACCGGGTGAAGGAGATCACCGGCGGTCACGGCGCGGACGTGATCTACGATCCTGTGGGTGGCGATATCTTTGATCTTTCCACCAAGTGCATTGCCTTCGAGGGGAGGCTGCTGGTGATTGGTTTCGCGGGCGGAAGGATACCGTCCATCCAGGCGAACCGGATACTGCTCAAGAACATCGCCGTCGTGGGGCTCCACTGGGGCGAATACCGCAAGCACAATCCGGCGCTCGTCGGGGAGGCCCAGAAGGAACTGTTCGACCTGTATTCGGCCGGGAAGATCAGGCCGGCCGTTCACAAGACCTACCCGCTCGAAAAGGCGGTCGAGGGACTCGCCGACCTCGGGGGGCGCAAGGTGCTCGGAAAATCGGTGCTGGTGATGGGGTAGGAATGCCTGCTGCCGAACTTGTGAATGAGTTGTATCATGATATCGACGAGTTCGAAAGGCGCTTTATTCGGGTTCGCCATCGGCTTCATTACATTCAGGAGTGTTTCCTCCAGCTTCGGGCCTACGAAGGAAAACCAGTTGCCAGCAACATGCTCTTTTTCATGTTTTGGGATTCCTATGCACAACTTTTTATCCACCTTGCATCGCTCCAGAAAAGTCTTGAGGTCGGGCTATTCAATAAATTGCGGGCTAACCCGCAGATATTAAGGTGCAAATCTGAAGACGAGATTCCGGATAAGGCCATTTATGGTGAGGTGCCACCCCCACATAGGAAGTTGATCGCTGAGGCGTGCAGATCGAAGTTCCAAGAACTGTTCGGAACGGCTGGGCACAGTGGAACAACGACTGAGTGCAGAGGAGCAACTAAAAAGGATGTCGATAATTTATTGCAAAAATTCACGAACCGATTTGCGGATATCCGCAATTTCCGGAACATAAGTGCACATCCGTTTGAACAGATGCCGACTGGCAAGCAAATCATGCAGAGAGGGGTCGATATCTCCGATTTGGTACAGATAGCGGATCAGATGTGTAAGGATATTGAGTGCATCAGGTTTTTGCTAAAACACCACGACTGCCACTTCCGTCCGCCAGATGAGGATGTTCCCGCCATAGTGAGAACATTTGTGGCCGCGATGTTCGGAGAGTTAGAAGAGCCTAAAAGTTGAGATTGATGGGCTCTATCAACTTTGTAAATCGTGCTATAGCCGCTTCAGGATCTCGGAGCTTTCCAGCACGCTCGGAAGCTGGGCCATTTCCTGCCAGAGGACTTCATAGGCTCGGGTGCCGCCTTCCTTGCCCTTGAGCTTGAGGAGTCCCACGTCTTTCAGCCGGTAGAGGTGTTTCACGCGGTTGGCGGTGCTTTCGCCGATGAGGATGCCGTTCTTGGGAGCGACGCTCTCAAGCCGCTGGGCGGTGTTCACGGTGTCACCGATGACGGTGTATTCCATCCGCTTGGTGGAGCCGATGTTCCCGGCGATCACCGGTCCGGTGTTGATGCCGATCCGTATCTTGAACCGCTTGGATTCGTCCACGTGCTGCATGTAGGCGTCAAGCCGCTGCAACATGCCGATGGCGGAGGCGACGGCCAGCGCGGGGTCTCCGGCATGCGCCAGCGGCGCGCCCCAGAGGGCCATGATGGCATCGCCGATGAACTTGTTGATCGAGCCGCGGTGGCGGAAGATCACCTTGGTCATCTCGTCGAAATAGCCGTTGAGCAGGAAGGCGATTTCCGCTGCCCTGAACCGCGTGGACATGCTCGTAAAGCCGGAAATGTCGCTGAACAGGATGGTGGCGTCCCGCTCCTGGGCGTTGATCGAGGTCATCTGGGTGCCGTCGGAGCCCTCGCGGAGCAGCATCTCCACCACGTCCGGGGAGTGGTACATCTCCAGCTTGGTCCGGGCGACCGCCTCGCGGGCGAGCCGCTCGGTCAGGCGGACGTTTGAAACGCCAATCGCCACCTGGTTGGCGATGGCGGTCAGCAGTTCCAGGTCGTTCTCTGAAAAGGCGCTCGCCTCGACATTGTCCAGATAGATGGCGCCGGAGATTTCCGACCGTTCCCAGACGGGGACGCAGAGGGCCGACCGGATGGCGAACTGGGCGATGGATTCGCCGGCCTCGAACCGGGGATCGTACTTGGCATCCGAGGTGAGGATGCTGATCCGCTCGCCGATTACCTTGTCCAGGATCGTCCGGCTCACGCGGAACTGTTCGGCCTGGGAACCCTGGGCGCGGTTCCGCCAGGTCCTGATGACTGGCGGGCCTTTTGCGTCCACAAGGAAAATCGCGCCGCGGTCGGCGTTGATGACCTCGAAAATGAGCTGGAGCGCCGTGGCGAGGAGATCGTCGAGGTCGTTGTTCGCGTTAATCAGCCGTCCGATCTGGTACAGGATATAGAAATGGCGGGACTTGTCCTGCGCTGCCGGCGGCGGCTGGCGGCGAACAGCAATGCCGTCGCGGCTCATGCCGTAGATATCGTTCACCTTGTCGATGGAAAGCACGACCTCGCCCGGAGACTTCGGGGCATTCGGCCCTGTAGCCGGACTGGCTGCCGGTACCGATGCGTCGAACAGTTCGTCCGGAACCTTGGGCGCGGACGGTTCGGTGGTATCCTCGAAGGTGAGCTTCTCGCGTCCGACCGTCACCACGTCGCCGGCGCGGAGAACCGTTTTCTGCACACGGTCACCATTGACGAAGGTCCCGTTCAGAGAGTTGTTGTCATAGAGCATCCATCCGCCGCCTTCCCGGCGGATTTCGATGTGTCGGCGGGAGATCATCGAATCGTTGATCTCGATATCGTTCTCCGGCATGCGCCCGATGGAGATGATGTCCTTGGTGATGTCGAATACCCGTTTCGGGTCGCTTGCGAATACCAGTCGGGGCACTGGGGTTACCTCGCGCTTCTGGGCGCCGCCTCACTTCAGGGAGCGTGGTAATCCTATACGGAACCGGTGGGAAACCCCAAACGGCACCGTTCCGGCTATTTGTGAACCTGGGGCGATCCGAACTGGCCGACGATGTAGCCGGTGTAGACGCCGCGACCGTCGTCGCGGAGCTTGAGACCGATCACCGGGCCGAGGGTTTTCCGCGTTTCTTCATCCGGCTGGTAGCGGATCTGGAGCCGGAGACCGGACTGCCTGATGGGATCAGTGAAGCTGATCTGGCCCTGCAGGGAGAGATCGCCCTTGGGACCGGTGCCGGAACATTCGGACAGGTTGAGCCGTCCTTCGGCGATATCCCCCTTGATCGTGAAGGTATCGAACCGCAGTTCGGAGAGCGGGAGGGTTTCCGAGGCGAGGTTGGCAAGCCGGACTCCGGTGATCGTGAGATCGATACCGGCCGTGGCTCCATAGATCTGGGCGAGGACCGAGCCGAGGTCAGCCAGTCCTACCTCGCCGCCCGGATCGACCGAGTAACTGACTTTTCCGGAAATGGTGGCATCGATTTCGGTCGGAGGATGATCCGGCGATTTTGGCTCCAGGCGCGCACCGGAAAGCTGGAACTGGCGGAAATCGAGACCGAGGCTGGCGTCGCTGGATTTCGCCCGGACATTCAATTCCAGTGTGCCGCCAGCTTCAGGTTCCGTGATGCCCCAGGCCGACAGCCGTCCGATGAGCGCAGGCAGGATGGACATCCGGATCCGCTGGCGCTTCAGGCGGAGGAGGGGCTGCGCGAACCCTCCTGTGGAGTAGAAATCGACGCCGGTCATGTCGAGTCCGCTCAGCCGGTACAGACCGGCCTTCTCGACCTTCACTTCCTTCCCGGTGATGACCGACATCTCGGCTTCGGCCAGTTCCCGCAGCCGGTTGTCGGGAAACTTCATGGCGACGAAGACGAGGGTGAAGATCAGTCCCCACAGGACATAGCCACCAATCTTGAGCGCGGTGCGCTGGCGTGCGGTCAGCTTTGACAGGGATGCGGGGAGGCTCAGTTCCATCAGCCACCTCCTTCCGGCACCTGCTGCTTGCCGCAGAACAGGGAGACCTGGAAGCGGCTGTCAAGCAGGTTCGCGTCATCGAACCGCCGCCGGACATTGAAACGCCAGGCCCGGTAGGCCTGGGGCGAGCGGTCAATTGCATACAGGAAGTTGACGAGGTTCACGAGTGGCACCTTGCGGACCTCGATTTCCACCGACTGTTCATCGAGATAGTCGTTTTCCTGGGACTGGAGCGGACGGATCGTGAGGTCCGTGATGCCCTCGCGGCGGGCGAGGGATTCGATCGAGCCGTAGAGGTTGCGGTCGCAGGTCGTTCCCGAGGGGAGCTTGATGTTCCCGATCGTCGCCTCGATGTCCGTCAGCCGGTTTCCGATCCGGTAGATCATCTCGACGTCGGTACTGGCCTGCTGGATGCGGTCGGCAAGCTGGCGGCGCTTCTTGCCGGTCACATGCACGAACATGAACAGGGCCGTGATGACCAGCACGGCGGCCATTGCGATGATCAGCGCGCGCTCACGGGGTTGCAGCCGGTCGAACATGTCTTACTGGCGCTCCCTTCGGGGGCGGGTGGGCCGGGTGCGTGGGGCCTCGGGCGGAGCCGGCGCGGCTTCAGCAGCCGGCGGCGAAACGGCAGGTTCGGCCGGAGTGGCAGGCACCGGCACGATCTCCAGTTGGGGACCGTCACTGCCTGGTGCCGCGGCACCGGGAGTTTCAGCCGGGGCACCTTCGGGTTCCGTCGCGGCCGGTTCGTCCGGGATCATTTCTGCTTCGTCGCCGGAAACGCCTGCGTCAGTGGCCGGAGTGCCTGTGGCACCGGCAGCGGCGGCTTCCTTCTTCTTCTGTTCGTCCAGGGCCTTGGCCTGTTCCTCCTCGGAGCTGACATACAGTTCCATGCGGAAGCCGACCTTGCCGTCCGGCAGACGCCGGGTATTGCGGACTTCCACCTTGCGATAGACCGGATGCTTTTCAAAGTAGCTTTCGATCAGTCCGAGCGTGTTGTAGTCAGCCGTGCGGGCATCCAGCAGGACTCGGTCGCGCTCGACGGAGAGGCTATCGGTATCGACCGTGACTTCTCTCTTGATGGTCCGCGAAATCTCCGACAAATGGTTGAGGATCGACACGCCGCTGATCTCGCTCATGACCTCCAGCAGCCGCTCGCGCGCGGCGAGCTGGTTCTGCAGTTCACGGGTGGCCTCGCTGTAGTTGGAGATGTCCTTCCCGGTGGTGCGCCGGTACGCTTCGGCCACGCGGACACGCGATTCGCCGAGCTTTTCCTGGAGTGACCAGATGCTGACCATCGTGCCAATGGCGAACAGGATCGCGCCCACGACGACGAAGTAGGTGGCGGGGAGCAGCTTTTCGCCGAGGTCGCGGAACCGGGACCGGTAGGCGAACTCCTCGCGCCGCAGGTTTACGCCGGTGGCGGCCTTTTCCGGCCGGGCAAGACGGAGAACCATCGCCGTTGCGGGGCCCCAGAGCGAAGGCGAACGGTCCGGCGGAAAGTCCAGCTCGCCGAGCGCCGCGGCGTCGGGCTGGAACTCCGCTGTCGATAGCGAAAGCCCGTCGCTCACGAGCCGGACCAGTTCCGGGTCCGTGCTGCCGGGTCCGAACCAGGTCACGGTGGAAAGATCAATGGAGAACTGGGCTTCGAATGCCCGCACGACCGCGGCTATATCCTTGCGTATGCGGCCTGTATAGAGGCTGTGATCGGGCCGGGCCGGGCCGTCGGGAATGGCCGTGCCTCGTTCCAGGAACTCGCGGTAGCGGCCCTTCTCCGACTCGGGAACTTCCCATCGGAGTATCGAGCTTTCAAGGCCGAGCGGCACCGTCCGCACATAGAGTGGACGCCCGCCGCCATCCATGATGACGGCTGATGTTTCCTTCTCGCCGAGATAGACGCGCAGATGGGGCCCCGGCACCGATGCAGTACCGGCGAGTCCCGCCAGCGCCACCGGCTGCGTGCTGATCTGGCGGAGTTCGATTCCGGCGGCGCGGAACAGCCGGAGCAGGCGGCCCACAGCGCCCTTGAAAGCGGCGAACGCCAGGACGGAGGTACCTGCGTCTTCGTCCACTTCGCCGCCGGGCGCGGGGAGTTTTCCCAGCACCACGAAGTCGGTCACCACATCATCGATGTCGAACGGCAGGCGGCTGTCCACCTCTGTCTTCAGCACCTGTTCGATCTTCGCGCGCTTGTCGAAGGGGAAGGTGGCGAGCCGCGCCGACACCGCCGTGCCTGGCAGGGCCGTGATGACGAATTCGTGGGGGATATGGCCTTCGGCCACGAGCCGCCGGAGCGTGGCAATCTGCCGGCGCTCGATCTCGCTCCAGGGCGCGAGGCCGTCGTCATCGGGGCGGGCGGTGGCGGCAACGGGAGGAGGTGCTTCGCCTTCTTCTTCGCCGCCAGACTCACTGTCGCCGGCCGCCTCGTCAGCACCGGTCTCGCCCTCTCCGGGAGCCGGTTCGGCTCCGGTTTCGTCGGTGATATCGGCGACAGCTTCGGTCAGTTCATCCAGCGGCTGGAGGCCCGTCTCGACAAGCTCCAGCGTCCGGAGCGTGGCTCCGACCTTGATCCACCGGATACCCCAGTGGTTTAGCTCGACGGACGTGAACTCAATCGGCATACTTCAGCGGCGGACCCCAAAAGAAAGTAATCTACTTAAACTAAAGAGTCAGCTTGGGATAAGTCAAACAATTTCAATGGGTTAATCCATATTAAAAGTTAAACAAGGTTAATGGGAAAGAGGTTACTTCTTTCCGTGCAGATCGTGCTTGTCCTTGATCCGCTTGACCAGATCCTGAATGGCCCCGTCGCGGTCGGACTGGAAGGTATGGGCGACATTGTAGGCGGCCTGGCGGTCCATTTTTTCGGCTTCGGTGAGGATTTTTATCTTGAGCTGGCGTTCGGGCGTTTTGGCCGCTTCGACCATGAGGCGCACCTTGTTGCCCGGCGAGCGGAGCTTGAGGATCGTGTCAACCGCTTCCTCACGCACTTTCGTGGTGCGGTCCTCAAGCGCTGCCTTGAGGACGTTGAACTGCACCTGTTCGTCCAGCTTGTCGGCACCCTTGATGACCAGGCTCTTGTCGGCCGGATCGCCAGATTTCATGACCTGACCGAGCACCTTGTCGGCCACGCCGGGCCGGTGCTTGAGGGTGACATCGATGGCGGCCTTCCGGATATCCGCCTTGACGCCTGGCTCGACGGCAGCCGAGAGAATGGCGATGGCACCCGAATCGGGCTGGGAGGCTGCCTCGCGCACGTATTCCTTCGATTCGGACTCTCCGTCGCGGATCGCCTGTGCCATGCCTTCCGGGGTGGGCGTGAGCGGCGGTTCCTCGCTGAAGGCCCGGGGTGGCAGGGCGGCGAGCACGGCTAGGGCGGCGATGCACGGTATCAGGGAAACATGGACACGCATGGGGAAAATCCTCCGGAAGTTATATCGGGGCTGATAGCAGACGCAGGGTAACGGACAGGGGATGGCAAGGCCAACCCCATCACCTTGACCCGGCGCCATTGTAGCCGTAGTGTGGCGTAACTTGTGGGGATTTCGGGAGCCCCGTTACTGTCTTTATGCCGAAGATCTACGAAGGAAAACTTGTCGCCACGGGGATGAAGTTCACGATTCTCGTGAGCCGGTGGAACCACTTCATTACTGACCGCCTGCTGGAGGGCGCCCTGGACGCGCTCGTCCGCCACGGGGCAAAGGATGCCGACATCAGCGTCGTCAAGGTGCCGGGCGCATTTGAGCTGCCCGCCGTTCTGGGCGAGGTGCTGAAGTCGAAATCGCTCAAGCCCTCGGCGGTGATCGTGCTGGGCGCGCTGATCAGGGGCGGGACGGCGCATTTCGATCTCATCGCATCGGAAGTGTTCAAGGGCGTCGCGGCGCAGGCATCTGAATCTGGTGTGCCGGTATCCATCGGCGTGCTGACGACCGAAAATATCGAGCAGGCGATCGAGCGGGCCGGGACCAAGGCCGGCAACAAGGGGTGGGAAGCGGCCGTGGCGGCCATCGAGATGGCCGATCTCTACCGCACGATCCCGGCCTGAACCGCGCCAACCAGTTCACAATGCAGGATGCCAAGGACAGAAGCCGCCCGGACTCCAGCCGGCGGAGCAAGCGGCGGCGTGCCCGTGAGGAGGCCGTAAAGGCCTTGTACGAAATCGAGCTGAACCCGGCTCCGGCTGAAGAGGTGGTCAATCGTCCACAGCCGGGCGGAGGGCGCCTTTCGGGCGAAATCCGCTCGTTCGCCGTGGATCTTGTCCAGGGCATTGTTGCCAACCGCGACGAACTGGATTCGATGCTCGTCCGGTTCGCGGCCCGGCAGCGGATCGACCGCATGGCCGTGATTGACCGGTGTGTCCTTCGCCTCGCCGCCTACGAACTCAGGTTCCGGCCGGATATCCCGGTGGAAGTCACCCTGAACGAGGCGGTGGAACTGGCCGCGCTGTTCGGCGACGCCGCGACGGCTTCCTTTGTGAACGGCCTGCTGGACCGGATGATCCGCGAGCTGGATATCCGGTCCCTGAAGGCCCCGGAAACGGCCAAACGGAGAGGGTGAAAACCGGCTCTTGCGCGGCCTGTCCCCGTGTGGCAAACGGGGTGGTCCGGAAACGGAAACAAATCGCCGGGAACTCCCGGTGTTTACTGGAGAAAACTGAAAAATGGCCCTGACGATCTTTTACGACAAGGACTGCGATCTCTCCCTCATCAAGAACAAGCGGATCGCCATCATCGGCTACGGCTCCCAGGGCCACGCCCACGCCCAGAACCTGAAGGATTCAGGTTGCAAGGTCGTCGTGGGGCTTCGAGAGGATTCGCCGAGCTGCGCCAAGGCGCGGGGTGCGGGTCTGGAAGTGACGACCGTTGCCCGGGCGGTCAAGGACGCCGATATCGTCATGGTCCTGCTGCCTGACGAGAAGCACGGCAGCGTCTACCGTGAAGAGATCGAACCCAATCTGAAAAAGCATGCGGCGCTGGCCGTGGGTCACGGCTTTTCCGTCCACTTCGGCACGATCGCTCCCCACCAGGATATCAACGTGTTCATGGTGGCCCCGAAGGGCCCCGGACATCTGGTGCGCGGCGAGTATGTGGCCGGCGGCGGCGTTCCGGCGCTGATCGCCATCAACCAGGATCCGTCGGGCGACACGAAGAAGCTGGCCCTTGCCTATGCAAGCGCCATTGGCGCGGGCCGCGCCGGCATCATCGAGACGAGCTTCCGCGAGGAGTGCGAGACGGACCTGTTCGGCGAACAGGCGGTGCTTTGTGGCGGCCTGACGGCGCTTATCCAGGCCGGTTTCGAGACGCTGGTCGAGGCTGGGTATTCGCCCGAAATGGCCTACTTCGAGTGTCTCCACGAAGTGAAACTCATCGTGGACCTGATCTATGAAGGCGGTATCGCCAACATGCGGTACTCGATCTCCAACACGGCCAAGTACGGCGACGTGACGCGGGGGCCGAGGATCATCACCGATGAAACCAAGAAGGAAATGAAGAAGATCCTTCAGGAGATCCAGGAGGGCCGTTTCGCCCGCGAATGGATACTCGAGTGCCAGGCAGGACAGCCGAGCTTCAAGGCGCTGCTCAAGAAGGGCGAGCAGCACCCCATTGAGGATGTAGGCGGACGGCTCCGTTCAATGATGAGCTGGATCGCCAAGAAAAAACTGGTGGACCGGACCAAGAACTAGGGATGGTTCCTGTCGGGGACCGATAGGTTATACTCCCTGTCCACATCTGGAGGGATCACCGTGGCCGAAGCGACAGGACAGGCCCCCGCCACCGGGGGCGGGCCGCTCCAGGCGCTGCGCCGCCGCCGGCAGCGGATCAGTTCGGCCGCCCGGCAACGCGGGATCTATGTCGTCCCGGCGATCTTCACGACCACGGCGATGTTCGCCGGGTTCTATTCGATCATGACGTCGATGGACCTCCGCTTCCGCGAGGCGGCCTGGGCCATCGTGATCGCCGGCATTTTCGACATGCTGGATGGCCGCGTGGCGCGCATGACCAAGACCACAAGCGCTTTCGGCATGAACCTCGACTCACTGGCCGACCTTATCAGCTTCGGTATCGCCCCCGCGATGCTGGTTTACCACTGGGTGCTCCGTTCCTACGGGCAGTGGGGGTGGGTGGCGGCTTTCGTCTACGTGGCGTGCGCGGCGATCCGCCTGGCCCGGTTCAACGTGGGGGCGGAGGAAAAAACCGAAGCGGTCTATTTCCTCGGCACGCCGTCACCGGCGGCAGCCGGCCTCATGATGACCCCGGTGCTGCTGCATACGAAGTATCCGGAGTTTTTCGAAAGCCTGTTCGGGATCATCTCGATCGAGGGAACGATCCGGCACCCGTTTTTCCTGGGACTCACGTTTTTCTGCGGGTTCATGATGGTGAGCGAAGTGCCGTTCCGGACCTTCAAGGACATCAACCTGAAGGACAAGAAGCCCTTCATCGTGCTGCCGGTGTTCATCGTCCTCCTGGCGGCCATTTTCCTTTATACGGAACTGATGCTGTTCAGCATGATGTACTTTTATGCGGGGGTTCAGCTGTTCATGTGGCTCGTTTCGGGCGTTCGGCCCCGTCGCGAGGCGCTGCCGGAAGGCGCGGATGCGGTGCCTGATCCGGAAACGGATGATGATGAGGACGAGGATGAGGCGGGAAACGGGAAGTAGCCTACAGTATCCCGGCCCTCAGGATCCCCTGACGGTGATCGACAATAAAGACAAAATGAATCTTGCCATCGGCGGCAAGCGCTCCCTTGGGCGGGTTTGAATCCCAAGCGCCCTTTTTCATGGCGTCGAGGCCCATCTCGTCCCAGAGCCTGAGGCCGGTAGACTGCCGGATGAATACCATCTCCTGGTTCCCGTCCGCAGCGAGGAGAGCGTCCACCCGGAGCGATTCGCCAAGCTGTGCGGGATCGATGCGCCAGCCGCGGGTCCGGTACGACCGGATGAACTGGTTGAAAACATTGGTGGCGACGCGACGGACAAATCCGGCGTAGGTGACCGACTTGGCGTTCAGCAGGGTGATGTTGCCGGTGGTTTCGATCCCGGCAAGGAAATCGATGGTGCTGCCCGATACGTCGGCAGTAACCTGCGGCCCGCACGGCGGGTTGGGGCAGGAGCCGCCCCGCCCGGCGGTTCCCGGCGGCAGGGGCGGAGGCGTTTCTTCCTTGCGGGGGTTCACCAGCGCGACAGACGTTCCATCCGGGCTGGTGGAAGCGGAGGGAAGAGGCGGAGAGTCCGGCATCAGTTCGGGTGGAATAGAGAGCGCCGGAACACGGGGCCGGGCTTCCGGAGGTCTCAGAGCGGTGACAGGAGTATCTGCCGTATCGGGCTCCGGTGACTCGCCGGGCAGCCCCGGATTTACCAGTTCAGGAGCCGCACCGTATTTCCCGCGCTGTTCCTGCTCGACGCGGGAGGCCCGTTCGGCGACAAAAGGGGTATCGGTTTCAGGTTCCTGGTCGTTAGCGGCGGGGAGATCGACGATCTGGCGGCCAGCGGAGATTGCCGCAGGAGGCGATGGAGGCAACTGGGAAACGGTGGTGGCAGGCAGGAGGGGGGTATCACCCGGCGGGGATTGGGGCGGGGGCTCGAACTCCACCAGCACAAGGTCATCGGCCCATTTCCTGAGCCCGTCGGTTACCGGATGAAAAGCACCGCTGGTGACAAGCAGCCATGCGGCCAATCCATGCAAAAGGGCTGATACTCCCCAGGCTGCCCAGTTTACCGGGGCGGACGGACGGAATGGCGGTGTGGCCCACGTTTCCACAGGCAAGGAGGATAGCCGCTGCCTTGTTCCGTGGCGACTTTGGGCATTAAACTCCCTTCCTAATCGGACGGTTGATGATCCATATCCTCAGTTCAGCGTTCAGTGATCCGGTGTTTCGCCTGGCGGTGGCCGGCTGTTTCGGGCTGTGCGCGGGCAGTTTCCTGAACGTGGTGATCGCCCGTCTTCCCGGCGGCGCTTCCGTGGTCACGCCTTCAAGCCGGTGCCCTGAGTGCGGGGCCCTGGTCCGCTGGTATGACAACATACCCGTCGTCAGCTGGCTCATCTGGCTGCGCGGGAAATGCCGGGCCTGCGGGTGGCCAATCCCGTTCCGGTACCCTGCGGTGGAACTGGCCGGAGCCGCCGTCGCCGTGCTGGTCGTCTGGTTCAAGTCCGGTCCATGGCCCGTGGCGACCGGGCTCATGGTTGGCTGGGCGTTTGTTGCCATCAGCCTGATCGACTTCGACCACAAGATCATTCCGGATTCGATCTCGATGCCGGGCGTGGCCCTGGTCCTGGGCACGTCATGGCTGCCGGGGCGGACGGGTACAGAACCGGCCGTACTGGGGATGCTCCTTGGAGCCGGCATGTTCTGGAGCGTTCGCGAGCTTTACTACCGGATGACCGGCCGTGAGGGGCTTGGCATGGGGGACGTCAAGCTGATGGCGCTGGCAGGCGCGCTGCTGGGGCCACTCGGCGTCTGCGTGGCCATTCTGGCTGCGTCGCTGACCGGTTTCGTCGTGGCGCTGGTGCTCATTGCCACAGGCCGGGCTGGCCGGTTTACCGAGATACCGTTCGGTCCGTACCTGGCCGCTGGAACCTTTGTGGTGTTTCTGGGCGGCGGGAAGATCGAACTGCTGCTCCGGCTGGGGATGGTCAACCTGATGCAGAGGTTGCTGTGAACTGGGGACGCGAGCGCGACCGGAACCGGCCGCTGGCCGACCATGTTCTTCTGGAACTGGGCTGGCTGCTGCTGCTCATCCTGTTTCTCGTCGTCGGGGTGCTGACAATAGTCCTTTACCGCTCGAATGTACGGCGCGATCACGCCGAGGCCACGACGCTGGCGGCGACGGTGGCGGCCTCCGTGCATGAGGACGAACTGGCTGGCCGGCCTCCCCGTGAACGGATCAAGCTCCTGCTGGGCCCGGCCCTGGACGAAGGGCTGGTTCGCGGCTGGGCATGGTACCGGGCGGGGGAACGGAACCATCTGTCCGGCGGCGGTGCTCCGCGGGATGAAGTCCAGGATTTCGCCGCCGACGGCGAAATCTGCTTTCGCACCGGCGACTGTCCCACGCCACCGTTGCGTATCGGCCCGTGGTGGTCGCCCATCCCGTTTCATGCGGTCGCCTTTGCCGGACATGACGAAGCCCGCCGCCCTGCGCGTATGATCGTAATGTGGGGACACCCGAGGGAACCCGCATTCTTCGGTGACCTGCGGAGCCCCTGGCTGCTTGCCTATCTCGTTGCGCTGGTGGTGCTGCTGACGGGGCTGGGCTGGTGGCGGCTCCGCACCCTCGTGGAAAACCCCCTTGCACGCATGATCGGATCGATGCGGCGGGTCGAGGCGGGTGATTTCGGGGTCCGGGTGAATGAGCGGACCTGCCGCGAACTGGGTGAGCTGTCGGCACAGTTCAACGTGATGACGGCGGCCCTGGAAACAAAGAGCGCCGAACTGGGCCGGCGGATGCAGGAACTGGAGCAGGCCAACCAGGCCATAAGGCAGGCACGTGACGAGACAATTCAGGCCGAAAAGCTGGCCGGCATCGGGCGGCTGGCGGCGGGGATTGCCCATGAGGTCGGAAACCCGCTTGCCGCGCTGACCGGTTTTGCGGAACTTCTGGATGACGAGACACTGGAACCGGCCGCCCGTGCCGATATCGTCAGGCGGATGCAGGACGAACTGGCACGGACCGACCGGATCATCCGGGGGCTGCTGGACTATGCGCGGGCCGGTTCCCGCGGGGATTTGCGGTTCGAACCGGGTCAGGTTGCCGCGCAGGCGGTGGAACTGTGCCGGGGCCGCGGGTTGTTCGATGGTATTACGGTGGACTATAGCTGCAGTTCCAGCAGCCGCGTTGCCGGTGAGCCCGGACAGATCGAACAGGTTTTCATCAACCTGATGCTGAATGCGGCCGACGCAATGGGGTCAGGCGGCCGTCTCGACATCCGGATTTCCGATTCACAGGATGGCCGCTGGGTCGAGGCACGGGTTAGAGACCATGGGAGCGGAATCCGGCAGGAGGATCTGGTGAAGATTTTTGATCCGTTTTTCACGACCAAGGAGCCGGGCAAAGGGACCGGGCTGGGCCTCGCCATATCGGCACGGCTTGTGGAGGCTCACGGCGGCAGTCTCCAGGTCGAGCGCAGTTCTCCCGAAGGCACGGTATTCCTGATGCGCCTGCCGGTGGCGGAGCGGTAGACACCATGGCGAACGCCGCCAGCCAGGCTCATACACGGATTCTCGTCGTGGACGACGAGGAGAATATCCGGATCATGCTGGGAGCCGTGCTGAAGAAGCAGGGCTACGAGGTGGATGCGGTCGCCAACGGCGCCGACGCTCTCGATGCGCTGCGGAAACGGCCATATGATCTCATCATCAGCGATTTCCGGATGCCGCAGATGGACGGGCTGGAGATGCTGCGCCGGATCCGGGACGAGCGGATTCGCGCGACCGTTATCATGATCACCGCCTACGGCGGAAACGACCAGATGAACGAGGCCATGCGGCTCGGCGCACACGATTATATTTCAAAACCGTTCCGGGCCGAGGAAATCCTGCTGGTGGTCAAGAAGGCCGAGGCCCGGAAGCGTGCAAACGTCTCTACCGTGCCGCCCGCCGGTCCGGGCATGCAGCCGGCTGACCTTACCCGTTCGATGATCGTCATCAGCCCCGAAATGAAATCCGTCATGGCGACGGTGGAACGGGTGGCAAAATACAAGACGACGGCGCTTCTGCTGGGTGAATCCGGTACCGGAAAGGAAATGATCGCCCGGGCCATTCACGAGATGTCGGACAGGCGGAGCGGGCCGTTCGTGGCGGTCAATTGCGGCGCGATTCCAGAGAACCTGCTGGAGAGCGAGTTCTTCGGACACGTCAAGGGTGCGTTTACCGATGCCGTTCGTGACAAGACAGGACTTTTCGAAGAAGCCAGCAACGGCACGCTTTTCATGGACGAAATCGGCGAACTGCCACCGATGCTCCAGGTCAAGCTGCTCCGTGTACTCCAGGAGGAAGAGATACGCAGGGTTGGCGATACCCAGCCGCGCAAGATCAATGTCCGGATCATCGCCGCCACGCTGAAAAACCTGGAGGACGAAGTGGCGGCGGGCCGGTTCCGGGACGATCTCTACTACCGGCTCAATGTGTTCCCGATCCGGATTCCGCCGCTTCGGGAGCGGCGGGGCGACATCATGCCGCTCGCGGCCCACTTCCTTGAAAAATTCAGCACACGGCACGGCCGGCTGATTAACGGATTCGCCCCTGGGGTGGAGGATGCCCTGCGGCGCTACGGCTGGCCCGGCAACGTGCGCGAACTCGAAAACTCCATCGAACGGGCTGTCGTGCTGTGTGAAGGTGACATGATCACCGAGTCCGACCTCCCGTTCGCGCGTTCTGTGGCTGCTCCGGCTGCGGAAGTTCCGGCCGCGCTGCCGGGTGGGGCAAGCCCGGCTGACCAGGAGGGTGCGATCGTCATCAATTTCGGTACGGACCTTTCGATACCGAGGGCGGTGGAAACGATCGAGGAACTGTTCATCCGGCGAGCACTCGACAAGGCGCGAGGGAATCGCGCGCAGGCGGCGAAGATACTGGGGATCGCCAATCGGACGCTTTTATATAAGCTCCAGCGCATGCGGGGAGAGGGCTGATGACGCGCCGCGCACTTGAATCGCGCAATCTTTGCACTCCGCGGCGCAACTGTAGTCGGACGATGCTGCATACATACCTGGAAATTCGGTATTAAATAACGCTCCGCGACATAATTTATCCTTTAAATTCAATGAGTTAGCAACATCGACCTGGCGGAACGGTCATTGCTTGGCAATTAACATCCGTTCACAGGTCTTTATGCCCGGGAAGACGGGCGGGTCTAGGGAAGAGTAGCGTGGAGATGCAGTTTTCAGGTTCTACCAGGAAGCCCAGCCGCCGGGGGGCATGCCGCCGGAGCGAGAGCGGAATGACGCTGATCGAGCTGATGGTTGTGGTGGCCATTATCGCGATCATGGCTGCCGTCGGCACGGCATATACGTCGAACCGGTGTCCGGCTGCACTGAGCGAATACACGCGTCTGATTGCCGGCGAACTGTCGGCGGCCCGCAGCAGTGCGCGGGCGAATTCATGGAACGTGGTGTTCTGGTTCGGGTACGAATGCGATGGCGCTGGCGGTATCAAGCCGAACAACCGGGCCTATGTGCGCGTGGTTGACCGCAACGGCAACCTGCAGATCGACGCGGATGAGGCATGCACGACCACGTCGCTCAATACGGCGGGCTGCAACAGTTCACGCTGGATCGAATTCGGAAGCCCCAACGGAACCGGTCCCAATGACGGGGTGGCGCATGTGCCCGAGGCCGATGGAGTCAATTTCGAAATCCCCAGTGCACCGGACCCCGCGAACGCCGTTGCATTTGGGGGAGGCGGCCTTGTCAACCAGGTCACGCCCCTGACCGACGCCCTGTTCTTGCGGATCATGAATGAGGGAGTTCCGCTGGATTACATGGGCCGGTCCATTGTCATGCGCCAGAACGGCCGGACGGTGGTCTACGGCTTCGAAAACGGAACGTGGGAAATCTACATGAAGTAGCGCGATTTTTTGCGCCTTCTGCAGGGAGTGTTGACCAAGATGAAGACTCAGCCGGACCGGAAAAATGCACGATGGCGGCGTGAGCGTTCCGGTGGTTTCTCACTGATCGAACTGCTGGCGGCATCGGCCATTTTCATTATCGGCGTGCTCGGTGTGATTGGCATGTCGGACCTCGCCGTCAAGCAGAACCAGCAGACCTACTACCTGACAACGGCTGTAGCAGCGCTCCAGGACCGGATCGGGCAGCTCCAGAACGTGCCCAGGGCCTATCTGGATTCCATCGGTGTCGATACGGCGTATACCTGCACGACTGATGCGGAGCCTGCGAGCTATGACAAGATGGACGCCGGCACGGTCGTGGAAAACATGATGGACCCTCCCGGCGGAATCGAGGAAGGAGCGGTTCTTCACGGTTACACGCTGGAGATGCAGTTCTGGGGGGTGTGCAGCCCGGAGCGCAAGGACCAGCAGGGTTTGCCCAACTGTGTTCCCACTCCATTCAGCGATACCCATCCCGACTGCCCGCCGGGACACAAGCTGAATGGCGGGCTTTCACGTAATCCGCTGATGCCCAATACCTATGAGGTCGCTTACACGCTGAGTGATCCTTCCGGCTGGAAAACCGAGGGAGTTTTCTGGGTCGTGGACAGTGTAAACCGGATAGCCGGTCCGGGGGGGCCATGACTGTGAGGACTGAACGCAATGGAAATTGTTAATCGCATGAGAAACCGGTTTCAGAACCGGCGAGACCACGGGTTCTCGCTGATCGAACTGATGGTGTCGCTGGGTGTGCTGTCGATCATTGTGGCAGGTGCCGCCGAGGGACTCGTTGGTGGCATCCGCGCCTGGATGCCGCGGCAATCGGTCGCGCAGCTTTACCAGAATGCCCGCGATGCGGCCTCACTCGTTACCGAGAGCGTTCACAATGCGGGCTCCGGCGTCATCTTCAACCGGGAAGGGGGCAAGTCCACCTTCGGCGTGGCGGTCATTCCGCGCAAGGTAACCGGCGATGAGTTTGGAAAAGAGACAGAAACCTCGACACTGGGAGACGGTGGAGCGGCGGATTCCGATGAGGTGACGCTGGTGGGTGCTTCATCGCCCACGGCGGTCGTGGTTTCCGACAATGGCGCTGGCTTGCTGACACTCACCTACTTCCCGATGGGCCGGGCGTCGGCGGTGACTGGCGCCGGGACCATCGACGCCGGCGGTTCCGTGCACCGGACGAACGTGTTTGAGTTCTTCAACCGGCTGTTCCGGGCTGACGAGCGGTCCTACTACTACCCGGGCATTTCGGCCACGGATGTAGGGCAACTGATGGTCGTCCGGTCCCTGGCTCTGGGGGAGGGCCGGGTCCAGACGTCCCGCTACCGGATGGTGCGCGTCGTCGCTGTGGAACCGGGGCCTGAAATCAACTCCTATAATGTTTCCTATGCCGTTGAACAGGCATTGCCCTTTAACCGGTGGATGCAGGAGATCACGACCGTCAGCGGCCTGACGGGCGGGTCTATCCCGTCGTATTACGATTCATCAGACCCGCTGTTTAACCAGTATACCGGCGGCGGAGTGATCACTTGTGACGGCGCCTTGAGCGAACGGGACGCACTTCTTGGGCTCTCTGGAACTGCACGGACCAAATGCACCATCGCCTCGATGGTATTCATGCACACCTATTACATCATGCGCCCGTCTGGCGGCGGGTTCCCGATGCTCGCCCGCTATGACTATACGGGGCCGGAGTTTCCGGACAAGGAAGCCGTGACCATCGTGGCCGACAACATCGAGGACATGCAGATCGAGTATTTCTTCGGGTCCGATCCGTCCATGCCGATCCCCCGTCCGGGTGCACTGGGTATATCGGAGATCGAGTATCCGGTTCCGGTGATCCTGGGTGCCGAGCCGATCACGGCGGACATCACCACGATGCGGTTCTCATTCCTGTTCGCGACGGCCCGCATGAGCGGTGCGACGTCGGATACCACGACGTTCCCGGTTCTGTCGAACCGCACACAGAAAATCCCGGAATACAACGGCATCAACAACATGGCCCGCATCTCCTACACACTGACCGCGCCATTGAAGAGTTTCCGCTTCAACGACCTTGGAGGGACGGGTATCTGATGCCGGTGTCTGGCGACGGCATGAAATCCGGAGTACCGAACATGAAACGGTTCATTACAGGCAAATTCAGGCGGCGCGGATCCTCCCGCGGCGTCGCCATGGTTATCGTGATGGGCATGCTGCTCATGCTGACCGGCATGGCCGCCGGAACCCTCAGCATCACCGGTGTCGGCCTTGCGGGCGCATCGGCGGAGCGCAAGTTCATTGCCCGTGCGGACTGCCGTGACCGGGTATCGCAGTACCTGATTGACAACCTGGGCGACTGGAAGATTGTGCTGGCCCGCAAGGGCGGAGCCTACAAATGCCGGACGATGTACACGGTCAACATGTCCAGTTATCTGCCGGCCGGTGACGTTGTGGCTCCCAGCGGGCCGGAAGATCCGGCCACCTGTTACGAGGAAGGGGCGGACATGTGCCCGCCATCTTCGGCTTGCGGACAGGATCCGGACTGGCAGGCCTTTCGCCAGCGTGAAGCGCAGGCACTTGCCCGTTTCCAGGGCGAGCCCACCATGACGTTCGACGACGGCGATCCGCTCAAGCCGTGCGGCCAGACGCGTGCGGTCATGGCGCTTTACGATCCGGTCCTTCCGATCAAGACGAGCAAGGTCGGCAAGCAGCAGGGCCGGCAGGGCGACGAATGCACGTATGGCATCCGGCTGTTTGTGATGAACCTGCCGCAGAACGACCAGCGGTACTATTCCAACTATCTGGATATCGAATACATCCGGACCATTTATTCCAGCACCGGGTGCATTTACTGATCTGATGACACAGGGGCGCGGGCGCCTTTTGACGAGAGCAGGAGAGTAGCGATGTTTATGCAGGAAAAAATCTCACTGAAACGGCTGATGGTGCCATGCGCGGCATTTTTCGCGGCGGCGGCCATTCTGGGAGGACCGCTCCCGGCGGGAGCCGTGGCCGACGTGCCGTATTTCGCTGACTCCAACGTGGAGCCCAACGTGTTCCTTGCTCTGGACACCTCCGGCTCCATGACCACGCGGGATATTCCGCATGCTCCGGGCCAGGCTTGTACCGTCGGTAACGGCTGTGGCGGTCCTTCGGGCGGCAATCCGCCGCCTTGCCGCTGCCGCGCCGACGTCATGCGCGAAGTGCTCTCCGGTTTCGAGGGTGCCAGCGACAACTCCGACAGCGGCACCAGCATCATCGACATTTTCGGTGCCCAGGTCCGCTTTGCGATTGGCCGGTTTTCGGGTGGCGGGACTGGGAGTGTGGATGGCCTCAGCTTCTCCCCGCAGGCCGGTTCCATCCACAGCGTCCAGTTCCGGAACGACAACCTGGGCCAGATGAAACAGCTCATCCGCAATACGCCGACCAATGACTGGACACCGACCTCTTCACATTTACTGGATGTAGGCTGCTGGATCATCGGCGAGGAGGGGATGAACGACGGGTTCAAGCGGCTTGCGACCAATGAGCTTGCTTCGCCGCCGATCAAGCACCCGGTGATGAAGCTGAAGCCGCCACTCATCTGGGGGACGTTCACGTACCCGGAGTTTACGTACGAGGAAATGGAGCTGGGCAGATTCGACTGGACGACAGGGTTCAACCACGCGGGACCGACGATCAACTGGGCCGATGTGGAAGCTCCGATGGGCGCTCCCAACAACTCCTATATCTGCCGGGATGATTACAAGGACGCTCACGTCCGGGCGACACAGCTCGAAAAAGGGGTCGGTGCCAACAAGGCGACCATACCGGCCGATCCGGCATTCCGGTGCCGCCAGACATTCATCGTCTATCTGACTGACGGCGAACAGTCGGTTGGTTATGGGCAAACAGCCCAGCCAGCACGGCAGGAGCTGCCCCAATGGGATGTTGACTACATTGGCCGGTGTGCTGCTAACCGGGGAGACCGCATCTTCAACATGGACTATGTGACTAGCTGCAATACCCCGGCTGATCTGACGACGGCAGTGTCCGGGGCGACGATACCCACGACAGCGATTTTCCGGGCAACGACGACGAGCGGCACAAACTATCAGGGTCGCTGGGTCGTGTTTACGGGAGGGAATGCTTCGTCGGCTCCTAACCGGTGGATTGCAAGGCAGATCACAGGTTACAACACGGGAACGAAGGAGATGACATTTGCCTCTCCCTGGCCGGCATTGCCGCAGCCAAACGACCCATTCGTCATTGTGACGCAAAACTCCGAGGCGGGACGGCTTCTGCTGCCGTGCATCTATTCGTATAGCCTGGATTGCCGGATTGCGAGCTGCACGACCAACCAGTGGTTCAATTCGCCGGTTCAGGTGAAGCGGCGCGGATGGCTGCAAAACCGCGTCGGGCAGGACCGGAGACTGGTCTATACGCTGGACGGTCTTGTTGATGTACCGGGCCGATCCGGATGGGTGGGCGCTGCGACGACCTGTAATGCGAATACCAGCACATTTGTGGAAAACTGGGGTCCGGGTGTCCGGACCGTTCTGTCGGCACTGAGGCAGTCAACCTACCTCCCGGCGGGAAAACTCCGGCAGGCAACCCACAATCTGGACCCGAATCCCGGTCCCGGCATCATGACCTATGTGGTCGGTCTGGTGGCGCCGACCAATGCACCGCTCAAGATCGCCAACGACGTGGCAGCCCGTTTCGGCGGAACGGATGCGACGCCGACCGATCCGGAAAAATGCCTGCAGATGAATGATGACGGTGGGGAGGCCTACACGGCCTATTCCGCCCAGGAACTGACCGATGCGCTGACGAAAGCGATCCAGTGCATCATCAAGGGAAGCTATACGCGCGCGGCGCCGGCGTTCGTCGTCTCCGGCGCGGGGTTCAGCAGTTCACAGGAAGTGAACGCCTATTTCGAGATCACCGCTGACAGCGTCTGGTGGATGGGCCATCTGGTTACCTACAAGTTCAGCGAACTGGCCCGGGCATCCCAGACGAATACCGCCCCGATCCCCGATTTCGATGCAGGGCAGGTCCTGACGAACCGGGCGACTTCCGATCCGCGGGATCTCTACATCTCGCTCAATCCGATCCACATCCCGACAGCGGTCAATCCGGCCAACAAGGCCCTGGGGTCGCAGATCGGCGAGCCCGTGAATCCGGCCATTGACCCGTCCAAGTTCATCCCGTTCACGGTGGACAACAAGACCCAGATCCAGCCGCTATTGGGCGGCGCCACCGTGGCGGAAACGGAAACGGTCATCGAGTTCCTGCGTGACGAGGATGGCCCCGGCGGAACGGACATCAAGTTCGAGGACGGATCGGTCAAGACCTGGGCGCTGGGCCCCATCGTCAACAGCACGCCGGTCATCGTGGAGGCACCGTTCTTCGACCCCTTCATTGGCGGCAATAACGCAAAATATGTTGATTTCATCAATAACAACGAGATCCGCCCCACGATCGTTTATGTGGGAGCAAACGATGGCTTCCTGCACGGTTTCGTGCTGGAAGATCCGCTCGCCGGTATCAAGAGCAATACGCTCAAGCCGGGGCACGAGATGTTCGGTTTCATGCCGCGTGAAGCCGCCCGGCGAATGAAAGAATCCATGCGGGGCGTCGTATTCTCGGTTGACGGCCAGGTAACTGTCAGCAACGTGCAGTTCCTCGGCAATGACGTTACGTCCGAGGACGACGATACCTTCCACACCGTCCTGATCGGCGGACTTCGCGGCGGCGGGTTTTCTTACTATGCCCTGGATGTGACGGACCCGACCTCTCCGAGTTTCCTCTGGGAAGTAAGCCATCCGAATATGGCCCGTACGTTCAGCCGGCCGAACATCAGCCGGTTCCGTGTGGTGAATAACCCGGTGGATGACGCGTCCGTTGTGGTCAGCCGCTGGCTGTTCGCGGTGGGCGGAGGCTTCAATGCGGCGCGAACCGACGACAATGACGCTTTTCTCGTCAATCCGGGCGATTGCGGTTATTATACGTCTACCGATACGACTTGCTGGGCCAACGCGGGCAAGACGATCGTCAATCCCGCCCCGACGACGACCGATCCGATCAACCCGGCCTATCCTGCCCAGTGCCCGGGCGGGGCTACTCCAGAAGGGCTGTGTGTGAATGGCGTGGACAATACGATCATAGTCAGTCCGCAGCCTCCCGCGCCGGGGTTGCCCGACCTCGGCCAGCAGGATGTCGGCAACTGGGTTTTCATATTCGATATCGAGCGCGGCATCCTGTACCAGAATATCCGGGTACCCGATCTGCCGGCGGCGCAGGATCCGCGGTTCAATTCGGTTCCCGGCGAGATGCTGCTGCTGGACCGGACCGACAACGGTTTCGTGGACAACATCCTGTTGGGCGATATCGAGGGCAGGCTCTGGAAAATCGTCGTTTCTGACCCGGACCCCGTCAAGTGGAGAAAGGATCTCAACAACAACGGCGGCCTGGACGGCGATGATTCCCCGTGCCTGATGTTTGATCCGCTGATGCCCAATATTTTCAACCCGGCACCAGGATGGATGGCTGAGCTCAAGCGCCGGCCGATCTTCTACGCCCCGGCGGCAACCGAGGACTGCAACGGTGACATCAACCTGTTCTTCGGAACCGGCGACCTGGCGCAGCCAAATGACATCACGAACTGGGACTACCTCTATGCCTTGAAGGACCGGAATCGCAAAGGATGCGGAACCCTGGATGGCGGGGATGCGGCCCTGGTCGACTTCGAATGTCCGGCGGATTCGGGCTACTTCGGCGTCTCGGACGAGACCGAGGCAAAGGTCGCGCAGATGTTCCCGCTCCGGCTGCGCTACAAGGGCGAAAAGATCCTTTCATCGCCGGTAATCTTCAATGGTGACATGTTCATCACGACCTTTATTCCTGAACTGGCGCTCCCGTCAGACCTCCAGTCAGTGGACGGATGCTCCTCGGGCAAGTCATCGGTCATCAAGGCCCCGGCCGTGTGCTGCCACCCGAAAATCCTGACCGGGCAGGATGACCTGCTGCAGTACGAGGAGCCGGGCGCGCTGCTCCCGCCGCCCGTCCGCACGCCGCAGGGCACGGTCGCCTCACCATCAGCCATCCAGGTTCTCCAGGGCAACGAACTGCCGCCACCGCTGGAAGAGTTCCACAAGCAGGTGCCGGCCCGCTGGTTCAATGTGATCGGGCAGGAGTTCATCCCGTAAGCAGCGAGCGGGGCTGAACGCCGAAAGGGCCGGACGTTACTGTCCGGCCCTTTCCTTTTGCGGGGCCGTCCCCAGCGAACGGCCTGTCTGGAAAATTACCTGCTAGAAAAGCACCTGAAGGTGCGACCGGATGGCCTCGAAGTAGCTGGCCTTGAAGGCACCGGTTGCCGGAATGGCTGAAATGCCGAGTTCCATGACGAGGATCGCTGCGGCCGCCAGTCCGGCGACCAGCGCCGGCCGGAGGGACCGGCTTGTGCCGAAGGGGCTCGCCTCGGGTTCTTCCATGTACATCACGGCGATAACGCGCAGGTAGTAGTAAACCCCCACGACGGCTGAAAGGACGCCGGCGATGGCCAGCAGGTAGAGCTTCGACTGGATGGCTGCGGAGAACAGGTAGAACTTGCCGGCAAAACCGGCGAGCGGGGGGATCCCGGCCAGCGACAGCAGGAACAGGGTGAGCAGAAGGGCCATCAGGGGCCGCTTCTGGCTGAGGCCCCGGAAATCGCTGAGCGAGGTCCGTTCCCCGGTATCCGGCTGGACGGCGATGATGACGGCAAAAGCGCCGGTATTGGTTACGGCGTAGGTCAAAAGATAAAAAAGAATACC